>JBBSTS010000201.1:0-3654 GCA_038235675.1 Myxococcota bacterium
ACATTCGAGATTCAGCGGTGGGGGCCATCGCAGTGAAAGCGCTACCGAGGCGACGGCGAAAAAGTCCGGCCAAAGACGTGCGTATCCCCGACGCGGCATGAATTGTCATGTTGCTTCCAGGGATCCCGGTCCTTTAGGGCCGGGAGGCTCAAAATGTCGCGTGCCTTGTATGGCATGCAGAGTGCCAATAAACCATTGGGCAGATCGAGCAGTTCTGTCTCGGGCTGCGTGCGTAGGGTGGACGCCTCGGTGGCCAGAGGAGCAGCGGGGGGGGTATTGCAGGTATGAAAGTCCCTTCTCCTTAAACGTTTTGTATCCTAGCTGGAGGACGCTCATCTGTACAGGGGATCGGGTCTTCTTAAAACGCCTAATAGGGGGCAGGCAACGTAAGTCATCACTGGCCGCAGAGAGGGCTTCGCAAGCCTCAAGCCTCAGGGCGGCGGGAATACAACGGAGTCCATGAATGTTTTTGGAGCATGGATACTCGCCTACATCTCTCTGCGCTCCCTTCTTCACCAAGCTCATCGGTCGTCGCCACGTCCATGCTTTTGCCGCTGGCGCTGCCTTTACCGGCACAGCTCGTCATGGCCCCCGACTTCGCGCTTGCTCCCGTGCACCCCAACTCGCCCGTTGGCGGGGTGCCCATCGACAAGCCACACCTGTGCATTCAGATCGACCCACCTGCCCCCGCTTCGCCCCGCCGCGGCGTGTGCCAGCCATCGCAGCCGGCAGCCAGGGTGCCGACAACGACTTACTTTACCCAAGGCCCCAGCAGCGTCATGCAACGCATCGGGCGCTACGCCGGCTTTGCCGCAGCTGGCAGCCTCATGGGCGCTTTTGCCTGCGGCCTGAGCAGCCTCACCAGCGGCAGCGCACTGCTCGAGGGGGGCGTGCGCACGGGAGTGATCGCCGGCATGAATGCGGCCTTAGGCGGCGTCGTGCTGGGCGCAACCTGGGCATCGGCCGGCGCCGTGGCCCGCGTTCACGTTCCCGTCGAGAACAAAGCGGTCTTCAACGTCCTGATGGCCTCCGCCTTCCCCTTGATGATCGCCGCCGGCAACCTCGGCACCGCCGTCGCCCATGCCAGCCGGGTGATCCCGCACGTGAGCGCCATGGACGCCTTCAAATCAGCTCTCCCCATCCCGATGATTTTTCTGGGCGGCGTGGGAGCCTCTTTGGCCATCTTTTAACGTCAGAAAGGGTGTAAGGGTGCATCCCCCGAAGGGTCCAGCGACCTTCGCGATCATAACAATCTCTACTGCATTTTTAACGCCGCAAGTTGGTCCCACAGCTGCCGCTGGGCAGCGCTCAGCTGGGTGGGGATGTGGATGGCCACTTCGACCAGCAGGTCGCCACGGCGGCCCGCGGGGGCGGCGTTTGGGTCGGGAAGCCCCTCGCCGCGCAGGCGCAGCAGGGTGCCGGGCTGGGTGCCCGACGGCACCCGCAGCTGTGCTTGGCCGCCGAGGCGGGGGATGGGCAGGGTACAGCCCAGCGCCGCCTGGGCGGGGCTCAGGGTGATCGTTTGCCGCAGGTTGGCGCCCTGACGGACGAAGTCGGTCGGGGCTTCGACCTGGCAGTGCACGCGCAAGGTGCCCGCCTTGGCCGCCGGCAGGGCGTAGTCGCCCGCGTGCGGCAGGACGACCAGGGTGCCCGTGTCGGCGCCGGCGGGCACCGCCACCTGCAGGGTGCACTGCAGGGTGGCGGCGCCCGTACCATGGCAGGCGACACAGGGCGGCGGCCGCAGGCGGCCGCTGCCACCGCAGCGTCGGCAGCGCTTTTTGAGGGCGAAGATCCCCTGGCGCAGGCTCCAGCTGCCGCCGCCGCCGCAGTCTTCGCAGCGGCGTTCGGGGCCCTCGGGTTGGCAGCCCTTGCCGTGGCAGGCGCAGCAGGGCTCCTGGCGTGCGAAGCTCAACGGCAGGCTGCCGCCGGTGGCCGCCACCGCAAAGGGGACGTAAAGCGCCAGCTCGCGGACGGCCAGCTCGGGCGCCGGCGCTGGACCGCGTCCGAGGAGGCCGCCGAAGACGTCGCCGAAAACGTCGCCGAAAAGCTCCCGCAGCTGCTCGGCGAGGTGCTGCGGATCGAAGGCGTCGGGCCCTTCGCCGGTGCTGCCAAACAGGTCGTAGCGCTTTTTCTTCGCTGGGTCGCTCAAGATGGCGTAGGCGTGCGCCGCCTGCTTGAAACGCTCCTCGGCAGCGCGGTCGCCGGGGCACTTGTCGGGGTGGTCGCGCAGGGCGGCGGCGCGGTAGGCCTGCTTGATCTGCGCCGCGCTGGCGTGCCGACCGACCCCTAAAGTGGCGTAGAGATCAGGGCGTGGCATCGGCGGCCAGCGGCAGCGGCGGCGGCGGCGCCAGGCGGTGGCGGGCGGCGGCAAATTCCTCGTCGCTCAAGGGCGCGACCTGCTCACTTATCCGCTGCGCGACCTTGCCGGCGTAGAGTTTGGCGTCGCCCACTTCGGTGATCGCGATGGCTGGCGCCTCGGAGCCCAGCCAGGTGCCGACGCGGGCGGCGCCCAGTGCCGCCAGCTCGTCGAGGTGGGCGAGGTGATCCAGCGGCGTCGGCGGCTGCTGCAGGCGCTGCTCGAGCCGCTGGCGCAGCCCCGGCAAGGTCGCGCCGCCGCCCACCAACAGCCAGGCGTCGACCCCCTGCTGCCGCAGGCCCGCCTGGCGTAGGGCGGCATCGACGGTGGCGACGCTGCGCTCGAGCAAGGACGCACATAGGCTTTCGAAGGTGCTGCGGCTGATGGCGCTTGCCAGGTGCTTGGGACCCTGGGCGTCGGCACTCAGAAAAGGCAGGCTGATCTCGCCGTCTTTGCCATCGGCGAGCTGGCGCTTGAGGCGCTCGCCGGCGTCGCGCAGGCGCGCCATCGCCACCGGGTCGTCTTCCAGCGCAATCGCGTGTTGGCGCAGAAACTCCTCCCGCAGGTGGTCGGCGAGGCGCTGGGTGTAGGCGGTGCCGCCCGCGGCGGCATCTTCCAGCGCCGCCAAGGTGGTGCACTTGCTTTGGCCGCAGCGTAGGATGCTGGCCTGCAGCCGCCCACCGCCGGCGTCGACGATGGCGACGACTTTTTGGCTCTCGGCGTCGCATAGGCCACTGGCCAGGGCGATGGCGGCGCCGTCGCTGAGCAGGCAGTCGACCGGCAGCTCCGCCAGGCGGGCGGCGTCGCACAGGGCACGGCGCTGGGCCAGGGTGAAGGTGGAGGGGACGGTGTAGACGGCGCGGTCCACCCTGCCGCCGAGCTGATCGGTGGCCACCACCTTGAGGGCGAGCAACTGCAGGGCCAGCAGCTCAGCGGGGCTGCGCGCCTCGTCGCCCGCCAGCAACCGTGCCTCGTCGCCCGCCTCGCCCTGCACGGCGAAGGGGAGCTGCGCCCGCAGCACCTGGACGGCCGGCGCATCGAGCGGCTGGCCGGCGAGGTTTCTGATCTGCGAAAAAGTTTGGCCGGCGTTGGTGATGGCCTGGCGCTGGGCGCTGCTGCCCAACAGCACCTCGCCGTTGGCGCAGAAGGCCACCACCGTCGGCAGCCGCCGCTCGTTCTCCGTCATCGGTAGGACGCAGGGATTCTGGGTGGTCTTGTCGAGGATGGCGAGGCAGGCGTAAGTGCTGCCCAAATCGATGCCGAGGACGTTGGCCATCGACTAGCGCTCGGCCGCGGTG
>JBBSTS010000202.1:0-3634 GCA_038235675.1 Myxococcota bacterium
CCCAGCCGGCCCGCGATGCCGGTGACGATGATCTTCATGGCCTCACCAAAACACGTGTCGACGCGCCGCGACGCCGCGGTCGAGCATCTTTTGCAGGCAGGCGACCACCTCGTCGGCCTTGGCGCGGATCACCGCGTCCTCGTCGTTGGCATCGCCGTCGAAGCGCATCGGCGGGCCGAAGCTGATGCGGTAGCGGCTCGGCAGCGGCACCAGGCCGAACAGCGGCGCCGGGGTGATGGGCAGGCCGGGCAGACCGAGCAGACGCCCAGCCATTCGCAAGCTGCCGAAACTCGGCGCCTGCTCCTCGGCGCCCACCACCGCCACCGGCACGATGGGCACCCGCTGCTCGATGGCCAGGCGCAAAAAACCCGTGCCGGTGCGCTGCATACGGTAGCGCTGGTCCCAGGACTTGTTCAGGCCGCCGACACCCTCGGGGAAGATGAGGATGCTCTGCTGCGCCTCGAGCAGGCGCCGGCAGTTGTCTGGCGTCCCCAAGACCTGGCCGCAGCGGGCCAGCGCCGGCGAGAGGAAGGGGGTCGAGGGCACGAAGCGCTCGACCATCGAGCGCAAAAACAGCGGCGGTTCGCGCTCGAGGAACAGGCCCATGCCGATCATCGCGCCGTCGTAGGGCAGCTGGCCGGAGTGGTTGGCGACGAAGAGGGCAGCGCCGTCCGGAACGTGCTCGATGCCGCTGAGCTGGACGCGAAAGTAGCGGCGGTAGAGCCACGCCAAAGGGCCGATGAGGTGGCGGATGTAGGCGGGGTCGAAACCGAAGGGGTCGACCCCGTAGGGCCCCAGAGCAAAGCGCATGCCCTCCAGCCGCCGCTGCAGCGTCGCGTCGGCCAAGCCGTCTGCGACGCGGCCCTGGGCCCGCTGCCAGGCCTGCAGGCCCTGGATGCCGAGGTCGATGAAGGCCATTGGATCAGGTCGAGGGCGCCGAGGGCAGGCGCGCCCGCAGCTCGGGCGGCAAAAATTCGGCCAGGCCGGCGCGGGCGTTGGCGGGCACCTGCTTGGCCGAGGCCAGCGCCTGCAGCACCACTTGATGCAGCGCGCCGTTGCTGGCCAGCAGGGTGCCGTCGGTCACCGGACCGTTTTGCAGGTCGGTGACCCGGCCGCCTGCCTCGCTGACCAACAGGGCGCCGGCGCTCAGGTCCCAGGGGAATAGGCGATACTCCCAATAAAAGTCGTAGCGGCCGCAGGCGACGTAGGCCAGATCCAGCCCCGCCGAGCCGAAGCGGCGCACCCCCTGGGTCAGCAGGCTCATGCGGCAGTATTCCGCGTGGTTGTCCTGTGCGCCCCAGAGGCGATCGTAGGGGAAGCCGGTGGCGGCGAGCGACTGCAGCAGCGTCGCGGTGGGGGTGACCTCGATGGCCTCGCCGTTAAGGGTGGCACCATGCCCCGCGTCGGCGACGAATTCCTCCTCACGCAACGGGTCGTAGGTGACGCTGCAGCAGGTCTCGTAGGCGCCGTCGGCGCCGCGCAGCTGCACGGCGATGAGGACACAAAAATGTGCATTGCGGTGGGCAAAGTTCACCGTGCCGTCGAGGGGGTCGATGATCCAGCGCACCTCTTTGCCGTCGTTGTGCAGCCCACTTTCCTCGGCGAGGATGCTGTGGTCACAAAAACGCTTGGCGATGAATTCCTTGATCAGATCTTCCGAGGCGCGGTCGGCGTCGGTGACCAAATCGATGGCACCCTTGTGGGCAATCTGCAGCGGGGTCGAATATTTACGTTTGAGCAGGGCGCCGGCCTGGCGGGCCACCTCGCGCGCGGCAACCAACAGTTCACTGGGCATGGGCAACCTTCGGGACAGGGCGTGCAACCTTTGCGAGGGCCTGCAACAACAGGCCCTGCAGGCCGCCAAACGCGCCGTTGGATAAGATGAGCACCACGTCGCCGGGGCAGCTGGCGGCGGCCACGTGCGCAGCGATGGCCTGCGGCTCGATCAGGGCGCAGGCATCGACCCGCCGCGTGCGCAGCGTCGCGGCCAGCGCCTCGGGGTCGAAGCGCTCGGCCAGCGGCACCTCGTCGAGGCGCGCATGGCTGCCGAGGACGACGCAGTCGGCGGCGGCAAACGCCGCGGCATACTCGGCGGCAAAAACGTTGCGGCGGCTGGTGGCCGAGCGCGGCTCGAACAGCGCCCACAGGCGTGCCCCCGGCCAGCGGGTGCGCGCCGCCTGCAGGGTGAGGCGCACGGCAGTGGGATGGTGGGCGAAGTCGTCGACGACGCGGACGCCGGCCACCTCGCCTATGATCTCCAGACGTCGCTTGACGCCGGCAAAGGTTTTGCAGCCGCGGCGCAGCGCAGCGGTGTTCACCCCCGCGTCGCGGGCGGCAAGCAGGGCGGCGAGGACGTTGGCGGCCGCCATGTCGCCCCACAGGGGGACCTGCATGGGGCCCAAGGAGGTGCCACCGATCTCGGCCTCGAACTCCAGGCCCGCCGGTGTCGAGCGGTAGTGGCGCATGCAGGCCTGCGCGTCGGGCTGCGGCGAGGTGGCGTAGATGGAGACCCGCTGGTCGCCGGCGTGTTCTGCCAGTAGGGCGCGGGCGCGGTGGGCGCCGTGCCAGACGATCAGGTGGCCGCCGGGGCGGACGCTGGAAAAAAACCGCGCGAAGGCGTGCTCCACGTCGGCCAAGGAGGCAAAGATGTCGGCGTGATCGTATTCGAGGCTGGTGACCACCGCGGTGCGCGCCCGGTAGTGCAAAAACTTAGGGCCCTTGTCGAAGTAGGCGCTGTCATACTCGTCGCCCTCGACCACGAAATAGTCCCCGCGGCCATGGTGGAAGGACTCCGGCACGTTCACCAGCGCGCCGCCGACCAGATAAGAGGGGTCGAGGCCAGCGTCACGCAGGAGGTGGGCCACCAGCGCCGCGGTGGTGGTCTTGCCGTGGGTGCCGGCGATGACGATGCTGTGCTTGTCGCCGATGCCATACTCGGCCACCGCCTGCGGCATCGACAGGGTCGGCAGCTTCAGCGCGCGGGCGCAGACTGCCTCGGGATTGTCGGCGCGCACGACGTTGCCGCAGATCACCTTGTCAGGCGGCGGCTGCAGGTGCTCGGCCGCAAAGCCCTCGAGCATCTCCACCCCCCATTCGCGCAGCTTGTCGCTCATCGGCGGGTAGACGGCCGCGTCGCTGCCGCGCACGGCGTGACCCTGCGCCTTGAGCAGCCCCGCCAGTGCGCCCATGCCGGTGCCGCAGATCCCAATGCAGTAAAGGTTCGCCATCGTACGTCAGCAAATACCAGAGGGCGGGTCTAATTCCAATCGCCCCAGGTAAGGCCCGGCATCGCCGGCGGCCCCGCTGCCGCCTCGGCCGCCAAAAGCTCGAGGGCGCCGTGGCCGAAGCGCCGCGCGGCTGCAGGGTCGTGGCCCGGCTGCAGGTTGTAGAGGGTCACCGCCACGACGTGGCCCACCAGGTCGATCCACAGTGCCGGACCGAAGGGCGAGCCATGCCCCACGGCGGTGCGTGAGAAGCGCGCCCCCGCCGCCGGCTCGCGCACCGCGGAGATCTCCCAGCCCAGCGTTCGCTGTGTCGTCAGTCGCCGCGAGCGCGTCCAGAAGCGCTTGAGGGTGCCGGCATGAAAGAGGGTGGGCTCGCCCTGTAGGCAGTTGACCAACGTCTGCGCCAGGCG
>JBBSTS010000203.1:0-3632 GCA_038235675.1 Myxococcota bacterium
AACGGATCGGCCTGTCGGCGACGGTTCGGCCGCATGGGGAGGTGGCCCGATTTCTGGGGGGCAGGCGGCCGGTGACGGTGGTCGACGAGGCCACCGCGCCGCACCTCGATTTAAAGATCGTCGTGCCGGTGGGCGACATGGACGCGCCGCAGACGCCTACCGCCTCGCCAACGGCGTCGGGGGCACCGCCGCCGGACGGCCCCATCCTGGGCGAGCTGCTGCGCCGCAGCACCGAGTCGCCCCAGCAGGACGCGGGCAAAAAGCAGCTCCCCTACGCCGGCATGTGGGCGGTGATCGTGCCGGCCATCCTGCGCCTGATCCAGGACCACCGCAGCACCATCGTCTTCGTCAACAGTCGCGCGTTGTGCGAGCGCCTCAGCCAACGGCTCAACGAGCTCGCTGACTCTTTATGCGTCAAGGCGCATCACGGCAGCCTCAGCCTGCGCCAGCGCAGTACCGTCGAGGAGGAACTCAAAAGCGGCAGCCTCAAGGCGCTCATCGCCACCAGTTCGCTGGAGCTGGGCATCGACATGGGCGCGGTAGACCTGGTGGTGCTGGTCGAGTCGCCAGGATCGGTGGCACGCGGCCTGCAGCGCATCGGCCGGGCCGGCCACGGCGTCGGCCAGGTGAGCCACGGCATTATTTTCCCCAAATTTCGCGGCGACCTGCTGGAATGCACCGTCGTCGCCGAGCGCATGCGCCGGGGCGAGCTGGAGCCGCTGGCGGTGCCGCAAAATTGTCTCGACGTGCTCGCCCAGCAGCTGGTGGCCATGTGTCTTGCAGCGCCGCAGTCGCTCGACGACCTGGCTGAGACGGTGGCCCGCGCCTACCCCTACCACGCCCTGACGCGCACCCTGCTCGTCAGCGTTTTGGACATGCTCTCCGGCAGCTACCCCTCGGACGAATTCAGCGAGCTGCGGCCGCTGCTCAGCTGGGACCGCAGCACCGATCTGCTCAGCGCTCGACGCGCCGCGCGCCTAACGGCGGTGCTCGGCGGCGGCACCATCGTCGACCGTGGCATGTATGCCGTGCACCTCGCCGGCCAGGGGCCCCGGTTGGGCGAGCTGGACGAAGAGATGGTGCACGAATCGCGCAAGGGCGACGTCTTTTTGCTCGGCGCCAGCAGCTGGCGTATCGAAGCCATCGACCGCGACCGCGTCCACGTCTCGCCGGCGCCAGGTGAGCCGGGAAAAATGCCTTTCTGGCGTGGCGACGGACCTGGCCGTCCCATCGAGCTGGGCCGCGCGGTAGGTGCTTTTTTGCGCCAGATGGAGGGGCGCAGCGCCGCCGAGATGGTTGCCCAGCTGCGCGGCGACGGCGGCCTCGACGCGCTCGCGGCGCAGAACCTCGCGGGCTACCTCGACGATCAACGCCAGGCCATCGGCGCCCTGCCCTCCGATCGGCGGATAACCGTCGAGCGTTTTCGCGACGAGATAGGCGACTGGCGGATCTGCATCCTGTCGCCCTTCGGCGCCCAGGTCCACGCGCCGTGGGCGCTGGCGTTGGAGACCGCGTTGAGCCGCGCCCGCGGCTACGCGGTGCAGACGATGTACAGCGACGACGGCGTCGTCGTCCGCCTCAGCGACCACCCCGACTTCGATGCCACGGCAGCGGACGCCGCCGAGCCGCTGGCCCACCTGTTGCCCGAGGCCGACGAGGTCGAAGACCTGGTGATGGAGCAGCTGGGACAGTCTGCCCTGTTCGCCAGCACCTTTCGCGAGAACGCCAGCCGCGCCCTGTTGCTGCCAGGGCGCCGCGGCAGTGGCCGCACGCCGCTGTGGCAACAGCGCCTGCGGTCGCAGAATCTGCTGGCGGCGGCACGCCGCTACGCCAGCTTTCCCATGGTTTTGGAGACCTACCGCCAGTGTCTGCGCGACGTCTTCGACATGCCGGCGCTCAAGGAGATTTTGACGGCCATAAAGACGCGCCAGCTGCAGGTGGACTGGGTGGTCACCCAGACGCCGTCGCCCTTTGCCCGGGCCCTGGCCTTCGCCTACGTCGCCACCTACCTCTACGAGGGCGACGCACCGCTGGCGGAGCGCCGGGCGCAGGCGTTGACCCTCGACCGCGGCCTGCTGCAGGAGCTGCTCGGCGAGGCACAGCTGCGCGACCTGCTCGACTTGGCGGTGCTCGAAGAGGTCGAGGCGCAGCTGCAGAGCCGCGAGCCAGGCAGCCAGGCACGCGACGCCGACGAGGTCCACGACCTGCTGCGCCGACTTGGCGACCTGTCGGCGGACGAGGTGGCGATCCGCTGCACGCCGACGCACGCCGCGATGAGCCTGGCGGCGCTGCAACAGGCGCGGCGCGCCGTCGCCGTGCGGGTTGCCGGCGAGGCCCGCTTCATCGCCGCCGAGGACGCCGGCCGCTACCGCGACGGGTTGGGGGTCGTGCCACCCGGCGGTCTGCCAGAGCGCTTCGTCGCGACGCAGCCCACCTCGCAGGCGCAGCTCAGTTTGGTGCGCCGCTACGCGCGCACGCACGCGCCCTTTGCCGCCGCCCAGCTGGCCAAGCGCCTTGGTCTGAGCCCGGGGCAGGCGACGCAGCTGCTCACCCAGCTGGCCTCCCAAGGCACCGTGGTGCACGGCGAGCTGCGGCCCCAGGGCGAGGGCACCGATTGGTGCGACGCTGGCGTCCTGCGCCGTCTGAAGCGCGCCACGCTGGCGCGGCTGCGCCACGAGGTGGCGGCGGTGGACGCCGCCACGCTGGGGCGTTTTTTGCCGCGCTGGCACCGCCTCGATGCGCCGCGGCGAGGGCTGGCGGCGCTCGAAGAGGCCATCGTTCAGCTCGAGGGCCTCAGCCTGCCCTTCTCAACCCTGACCGAGCAGGTGCTGCCGGCGCGGGTGCAAGACTTTACCTTGGACCTGCTGGACATGCTCTGCGCCAGCGGCGTCGTGGTCTGGGTCGGCAACGCGGCACTGGGCGGCCACGACGGCCGCATCACCCTCTACCGCCGGGTGCAGGCGGCGCGTCTGTGCGCCCCACCGCCGCAGGATGCCGCCAGCCCTGCGCATGCTGCGGTGCTCGCCCACCTGCAGCGCCGCGGCGCCTGCTTCACGGTGGAACTGCAGGCGGTGAGCGGCTGCAGTACCCTGGCGGAGCTGCAGGCGCTGCTGTGGGACCTGGTATGGGCCGGCCAGCTGACCAACGACACGATGGCACCGCTGCGCGGGCTGCAGCGTCCGAGCCGCCGCACCGGCGGCCGCCGGCGCGCGCCGCCGGCACGGCCGCAGCTCGGCGGCCGCTGGTCGCGGGTGGCCGATTTGCTCGCCGAGGGCGAAGACCCCCGCGAGGCCCTGACCCGCCAGACGCTTGCCGCCGCCTCCATGCTGCTGGAGCGCTACGGCGTCGTCAGCCGCGCCGCCGTCGCGGGCGAGGAACTGCCGGGCGGCTTCAGCGCCCACTACCCCCTTTTCAAAGCGATGGAACAGGGCGGCAAGCTGCGGCGCGGCCACTTCGTCGAGGGCTGGGGCGGGGCGCAGTTTGCTTACCCAGGGGCGGTCGAGCAGCTGCGTGCCCTGCGCCAGGACGAGGGGGCGCCAGCCCGCGTCGATGCGGCGCCGCTGGCGCTTGCCTGCCTCGACCCCGCCAACCCCTTCGGCAGCCTTCTGCTTTGGCCCGCCTTGCAGGTGCCC
>JBBSTS010000204.1:0-3623 GCA_038235675.1 Myxococcota bacterium
CGTAGGTGTAGGAAAGCTCGGTGGCCAGCTCGTAGGGGCTCAGGGCGTATCCCGCGCCGCTGCGGCTGCCGAGCTCAAAACGGTAGAGAAAATAGGGCGACTGCACCCAAGCGGCGACGGCAGCGGAGACCCCGCCGGCAAAGTCGGGCATTGCCTGCATCAACGGCAGATAGGCGGCCAGCTCCTGCGCGCTCAGGGGCCGGCGAAAAAACTTCTGTCCGTAGGTGCTGAGGAACTGGCTGCGACAGACGTCGGTGGGCTGGCTGCAGCTCGGTGCCAGACGGGCCGCCTGGGCGGCGGCGTAGGCGCCACAGGCCTCGGCGAAGCCCATCAACGACGAGGCGCCGATGTCGCGCACGGCCAGGGCGGTGTAGTTGTTGTGAAAGCCGTAGATCACCGGATCGCTGCGAAAAACGTCGGTGGTCTGCGGTGCCTTGGAGGGGTCGGCAAAGATGTCGGCGACGGAGTTGTTCAGCTCGGCCTGGGTGAGACGGCGCAGCGCCCGCGGTGCCGTACCGGCGCTGACGCAGGCGTTGACCGTCGGCAGATGGTCGGTGGGCAGCAGGCTGCTGCCATCGCCGCCGTCGGCTCCGGCTCCGGCAGCGTCTAAGTCTTGCTGCATGCCGGCGCCGCAGGCGCAGAGGGTCGCGGCCAGGATGAAACAGAGCAGGGCACGGGCACGTCGCAAAGTGGGGGGAGTACGCATACCCATTGCAACCGCCCAGCCTCACGGTCTATTCCGGGGCCCCTTCCCCCTTTGACGAGACGCTTATGCAAGCTTGGTTGGGCGAGCACAGCTGTTATTACTTGCGGCGCGGTCCCCGGACGGCCACCAAGCCGCCGCTGCTGCTGCTGCACGGCGGCCCAGGCCTCGATCACACCAGCCTGCGGCCGTGGCTCGACGGCCTCGGATCCGACCGCGAGCTCATCTACGTCGATGCGCTGGGCTGCGGCCGCTCCATCCCCGGCGCCGGCGGCCTCGCCGAGCACGATCTGCAGCACACCGCCGCCCAGCTGGAGGCCCTACGCCTACACCTCAAGGTGGAGCGCTGGCTGGTCTTTGGCCATGGATTCGGCGCTTTCGAGGCACAGGCCTACGGCCTGCGCCATCCTGACGCCTGCGCCGGGCTCATCCTCTGCAATGGTGCCGCCGCCTTCGATTACCCCCACGAGCTGGTGCGCTGGAGCCAAGAGGAGTGCCAGCCGGCGCAGCTGGCGGCGGTGATCCAGATGCTCACCCAGCCCAGCGCCGACGACGAGGGGCTCAGGACCCTCTGGCGCACCCTGCTGCCGCTGTTCTTCTACCGCTACGACCTCAAGGTGGGAGAGGGGCTGCTGGCGGGCTGCCGTTTCTCCGCCGCCGGCTTCAACTATGGCCTCTTCGAGATGGGCGCCCACGTCGACTTGAGCACCGAGCTGGGGCGTCTGCAGCCGCCCGCCCTGCTTTTGGGCGGCCGCCACGATTGGCTGGTGCCGCCGGCGCGCGGCGCCCTGCGGTTGGCGCGCTGTCTGCCGCACGCGGCAATGGTGCTCTTCGAGGAAAGCGGCCACTTTCCCTTCATCGAGGAGCCGGTTGCCTTTAGCATCGTGGTCAAGCGATGGTTAAAGCAGTACGGCGGATCGCCGCGCCTTTAATCCCCTAAAAGGAGCTTCGCCCATGGCAACCAGCCCTGCCCCCTTGGCCGTCGGCGACACCGTCGCCGACTTCAGCCTGACGTCGCAGCATGGCGAGGCCGTCCAGCTGCGCGCGCTCTTACAAAAAGGGCCGGTGGTGTTGTTCTTCTACCCCAAGGACAACACCCACGTCTGCACCCAGGAGGTCTGCGGCTTTCGCGACGCCTACGAAGATTTCGTCAAGGCCGGCGCCACCGTCGTCGGCATCAGCTCGGACGACGAGACCTCCCACGCCAGCTTCGCCAAGGCGCAAAACCTGCCCTATCTGCTGCTCAGCGACAAAGACGGCGGTTTGCGCCGCAAACTGGGGGTGCCCAAAACCCTCGGCATGATGCCTGGCCGGGTAACCTACGTCCTCGACCGCCAGGGCGTCGTCCGGCTCGCTTACGCGGCAGCCCTGTCGGCCCAGGGACACATCGATTCGGCCCTGCGCGTGGTGCGCGAGCTGGCCTCGAGCCCCTGAGGGGAATTTGCCTAAGCCACGTGGTTTTTGCATCTGTAGTTCACACCTATGATGCCGACGAACGATGACCAGGCAGGCGCAGCCGCTCTGAAACCGCCAGTGGACCCGGATATGCTCATGGCCAAGCTCGCCCGTGGCATGCCGCTGCCGGAGGTGCTCGCTGCGGTGCTGCGGACGCTGGAGCGTGAGGCGCCCGACCTGCTGGTCGCCCTTTACTTGCTCGAGGGCTCGCCGCCCAAGAGCGTTTTGGTTGCCGCCCCGCGGCTGAGCCCCATCGTCGCAGCTTACTTTGCCAGCGGCGCGCAAGGGGGCCTGCCGGCCGGCTTTGCCGCCGCCTGTGAGCCCGGGGTCAATCTGCTGGAGGCGCCGCTGGTCGAGGATTTGGCTTGGCACTCACTGGCCCAGACCCACAGCCTGCCACGCAGCTGGATGCTGGCGGTACGCGCCTACGACGGTCGACCGCTGGGTTTGCTGGTGCTGCACGGCCGCCAGCCGTCCGAGCTGTCGCAGGTGCTGCGCGACCGCGTGCGCTGGGCGTCGCAGCTGGCCGCCTTGGCGATTTTACGCCATCTGGCCGAGCTGGACCGGGTTGCCTTGCGCGCCAATTTGACGCAGGAGCGCATCGAAAGCGACGCGCTCAGCCTCGAGCTGCAGCAGGCGGCGCGGGCACGCGAAGAGTTTTTGTGCATCGCCGCCCACGAGCTGCGCACGCCGCTGGCGGCGCTGATGCTCCAGGCCGACAGCGCCGCCCGCATGCTGCGCCGCGAGAGCCTCGACCCGAATCGCCTGCGCACCAAGGTCGGTGACATCCAGACCCAGGTCGACCGCCTCAAACACCTCGTCGAGGACCTGCTCGACCAGTCGCAGGCGGTCGAGGGCAACCTCAAGCTCGACATCGCCCGCGTCGATTTGGTCAACGTGACCCAGCAGGCGGCAGCCCAGGTGGCCGACGCCTACCGTCGCGCCCACTGCGAGCTGCGCGTGCGCCTCGCCGGCCAGGTCGAAGGCGACTGGGACGGGCTGCGGCTGGCGCAGGTGGTCCACCACCTGCTGGTCAACGCGCTGAAATATGGCCGCAGCAAGCCGGTGGACGTCTGGGTCCAGGGCACCCCGGATTCGGGGATTTTGGTGGTCACCGACCGCGGCATGGGCATCGCCTCCAGCGCCCAGCGCCGCATCTTCCAGCGCTTCGGCCGCGCCGTCTCCGAAACCCACTTCGGTGGCTTCGGCAACAGTTTATGGATGAGCAAGATGATCATCGATGCCCTCGGCGGCAGCATCACCGTCCAGTCCGAGATCGACGCGGGCGCCATCTTCACCGTCGTTCTGCCGCGCCAACGACGGCGCTATTTTGCGCCTCTGGCCATCGACCCGTGAGGCCGCTGGCGCGCGCCGGCGGCGCCAGTGCGGCGCTGAGCATCGCCCTGCTGTGGCAATGTGAGCTGCCCGGCAGCGTGCGCGGCGTGCAGCCCCAGGGTGGCGGTGA
>JBBSTS010000205.1:0-3616 GCA_038235675.1 Myxococcota bacterium
CCGGCGAGGGCGGCGAGCAGAACGCGCCGCTGGGGCGTGCGGTGATCGGCGGCTTGGCGATGGCCACCTTGGTCACGCTGCTGGTGGTGCCGGTGGTCTACGCCCAGTGGCGCCGTCGTCCTCCCAACCGCGGCCGCCTCGACGCCGATTTTGCCGCCAGCCTCGAGCCCGACGCCGACCCAACTCTGCGGAGCGCAACATGATGAAGCCACCTTCCCCCCTCGCCTCGTCGGCTGGCTCGGCCCGCCTACTTTTTTTCGGCCTCTTCTCCCTCGCCGCGGCGCTGGGCGCCTTCGGCATGTGGCAGCGCCAGGCGCGCCGACAGAGCGAAGGCAATCAGCGCCAGGCGCAGCAGCATGAGGTGGCGGCGGGGCTGCCGATCGAGGTGGCCCAGGCGACCGCACGTGGCCTACCGCGCACCGTCGGTTTGCCCGGCGACGTGCGCGCCATGCGCCAGGTCGTCCTCTACGCCAAGGTGGGTGGGTATTTGGACAGCATGGCGGTGGACAAAGGCGATTCCGTCACCAAAGGCCAGCTTCTGGCGGTGGTCAAATCGCCCGAGAGCGACGAGACGGTGCGCTCGCTGCGCGCCGCGCTGCAGGCCAAGGTGCAGCTGGTGCGGCGCTATCGCGGCCTCATCGACCGCGGCGTGGTGTCGGCCCAGGAGATGGACAAGGCCAGCGCCGATTTGGGCGCTTCACGTGCCGAGCTCAAACGCTACGAGGCGCTGCGCGACTACGAGGATATCCGTGCCCCCTACGATGGTACCATCACCGCCCGCTACGTCGACCCTGGCGCGTTGATCTCTGCCGCCACCGGCTCGACGGAGGCAGCACAGCCGCTGTTGGAGCTGGCGGATACTACCAAGGTGCGCATTTACGTTTACGTCGGCCAGGCGGAGGCCTCCTTCGTCCACGTCGGCGACGTCGTCCATCTCAGTGGCGACGACGACGTGCCGCTGCGCCTCGACGCCCCCATCACCCGCGTCGCCCACGCCCTCGACGTGCGCACCCGCACGATGCTCGCCGAAATCGATCTGGACAACGCCAAGCTCGGTTTGGTGCCGGGGATTTTTCTACACGTGCGCTTCGACTTCCGCGACAGCGACACCGTGCGGGTGCCCTCCAATGCCTTGTTTTTGCGCAACGGTCAGCCGTTGGTGGCGCGCCTGGATGCCCAGCGCCGCGTCCATCTGACGCCGGTGGAAGTGGGGAACGACGACGGCCATCAGGTGCATATCTTGGCCGGCCTACAGGCGGGCGACTGGGTGGGGGTCAGCGTCGGCGACGACGTGGACGAGGGCAGCTGCGTGCAGCCGCGCCAGGGCGGCAAGGCCATCGAGCTCTAGAGGACGGGGAAGATCCCCGCGGCGATGAGCACGTCGAGATGGGCGCGGTGCAGCGCATCCTCGGCGCCGATGGCCGCGGTGGCGGCGTCGCGGCCGCGGCGCTCGGCGTCGATCACCTCGAGGTTGTCGGTGCTGCCGCGCTTGTAGGCCTCCTGGGTCAGCTCGATGGCCAGCGCGGCGCTCTGCTCGCCCCGCTGGGAGGCGGTGAGGGCGCGATGGGCCCGTTCGACGGCGGCAAATGCGACCCGCAGCTCGGAGCGCGCCTGCTGCAGGCCGTATTCCAGGCGGCTGCGCGCCTGCGCCACCGCCGCTTGGTTGGCGTGTCGCTCGGCGTAGCGTAGGCCGCCGTCGAACAGTGGCAGGCTAAGGTTGATCTGGGCCTGGTAGCCGTGGCGTGGGACCGTCAGGGTGGGCGGCTGCTGATAAAAAGGGCCGCCGGTGAGGGTCAGGGTGGGCCAGAAGCGGCGGCTAAAATGGTCCAGCCGCAGCTGTGTCAGGGTGAGCTCGGCGCGCCGCTGCGCCAGGTTGGCTCGGCCGCGCTCGGCCTCCCGCTGAGCCTGCTCCGGCAGCGGCAGCGGCGGCAGTAGGTTCCACACCAGCTCGATGTCGTAGGGCGCATCGGCGTCGATGAGGACGCCCAGGGCCTCTTGGACCTGTTTAAGGGCCAGCCAGGTGCGCTGGACCAGCGCCTCGCTGCCAGCATACTCCTCGTCGGCGCGCAGCACGTCCAGGCGGTTGCCGACGCCGCCGCCGAAGCGCTCGCCGGCAAATTCAAAGTGCGCCCGCGCGGTGTCGCGGGCGTGCTTGGCGGCGTCCAACAGGCGCCATTGGGTGACCACCGCCAAATAGGTCTGGGCGGCAGCGATCCCCACCTGGCGGCGGGTCTCGCGCAGGCTCTGCTGCGCCACGCGGTGGGCGCCGTGCTCCTCGGTGAGCGTGCCCCAGGCCACCGGCTGCACCAGCGGCAGGGTGAGGTTGACGTTGCCGAGCACCTGGTTGTCGGCCAATGCGACGCGGCCGCTGACCAGGCGATCGTTGTCCAGGCGTATGTAAGCCGCCTGCAGGCCAAGGCTCGGCAGCAGCGCCGCGCGCGCCGTCTGTACCGCCGCGCGGGCGCGCTGCACGTCGTGCTGCGCCAAACGCGCCGCCACGTTGCGGCGCATCGCCAGGTTTACCGCGTCGTCGAGGCTCAAAGGTTGGGCGGCCCATACGGGCGTGGCCGCCACGCCGCAAATCAACGCGTACAGGGTGTAACATCGCAGCGGCTGACGCATGGCATTTCCTTTGGCAGCGGGACGGCCTTCAACCTACGAGCGCCACGCCGACCGGTGCAATGCTCCCGCCATCCCGAGGCCTGGCTAAGGCATAACGCTTTCGCTAAACCCAAAGGCATGTCCCTGCCTCGAGCTCCCGCAGCGTCGCCGCCTCCGCGCCATCCCCTACGCTGGGTGGCGCTGCTCTACTTCGCCCAGGGCCTTCCCTTCGGCATTATCAACACGCTTTTCATGCAGTACTTGACCTTCCACAACGTCTCCCTCAGCGCCCAGGGTTTTAGTCGTCTGCTGCAGCTGCCCTGGGCCCTGAAGGTGACCTGGAGCCCCTGGGTGGACAGGCTGGGGACGCCGCAGCGATGGATCGTGGCGGCGTTGGGCTTTTTGGGCGCGGCGCTGGGCGTGGCCGCCGTAGCCGAGGGCGGCGGCCATCTGCAGTGGGGCTCCGCGATGGCGGCCATGCTGCTTCTGATGGCCTTCGCCTCGGCCACCCAGGACATCGCCATCGATGGCTACTTTGTCCGCCTGCTGAGCTCCTCGGCGGCGCAGGCCGCGGGCAACAGCCTGCGCATCAGCATCTTCCGCATCGCGATGATCGTCGGCGGCGGCGGCGCCCTCGTCGCCGTCGCATGGCTGTCCTACGCCACCATCTTCGCGGTGCTGGGCCTGTTGTGCTGGGGCCTGGCGCTGGCCATCTCGCGTGCACCGCACGTCGCCCGCGGCCGCAGCCCCGGCTGGAAAGAATGGGCCCTGTCGCTGCGCCGTTGGGCCGGCCAGCCGCATGCGGTGCAGGCCTTTGCTTTTTTGATGCTCTATAAGTTGGGCGACGCGGCCCTGGGGCCGATGATCGCGCCGTTTTGGAAGTTCAACGGCATGAGTGCCGCCGAAGTCGGCGTCGCCAACATCTCCTTCGGCGCGCTGGCCACCGTCGGCGGCGCCATGGTGGGCGGCGCCATCGCCGCGCGGGTGGGCGTCTTTGCCGCCCTTTGGCAGCTCG
>JBBSTS010000206.1:0-3615 GCA_038235675.1 Myxococcota bacterium
CCGAGCGGGCGGCCCGACGCATGCGGCGCGAACGCACCAGATCGCCGACGGCCGCCGTGATGAGCAGCCCGGCGATCAGCATCGCACCGGCGGCCGCAGCGATCCACGGGCGGCTGCGGTCGAAGGTGCGCATCGCCAATAAAAAGCCCTTGTTGCTCGGCGCCAGCATGTTGCTGGTCGGCACGGCGCAGTCCTCGAACACCAGGTCGCAGGTGTGCGAGGCACGCTGACCCAGCTTGTGAACCACCGACTCCCAGCGGGCCCCAGCTGTGTCGGCGTCGACGACGAAGGCGGCGATGCCATCGTGGCCGCGCGTCCCCTCCGCGCGGGCGAAGACGACGTACCAGCTGGCGTGGTCGCCGTTGCTGATCCAGCGTTTTTGGCCGGTGAGGACGTAGGTGTCGCCCACTTTTTTGTAGCGGCAGGACAGCGCTGCGACGTCGCTGCCGGCATCGGGCTCGGAGCAGGCATAGGCGGCGAAAAGCGGCGCATCGAGGAGCTGACCGAGGTACTTCTTCTGCAGCTCGGGGCTGCCGGCCAAAATCAGCGGCATCGCTGCCAAGGAGTTCGAGGAGACGGTGGTGCCGATCCCCAAACAACCGTAGTGGATCTCCTCCTGCACCAACATGTGGTCTAGGCAGCTCAGGCCAGCGCCGCCAACGGCCGTAGGGAACTCGAGGTTGGTGACCCCCTGCTCCCACAAGGTGCGGTAGATCTCCTTGGGGAACTCGCTTTTTTTGTCCAGCTCCATGTCCAAGCGCGGCACGATGATGCGCTCGCGCACCAGCTTGCGCGCCGTGTCCACCATCATCTGTTGTTCGGGGCTGGGGCGATTGTCGAACATGGAGGCGTCCTTTGGAATGGTGGTCCTCAGCTTACCCCGGGCCGCTGCGCGTTCCAAACAGCAACGGGTTGAGCTGCACCTTGGCGCGGCCGCGCCAAAAGGCGAGCATCTCGCCGATCACCCGCTGGCGCTTTTTCTGGCGCATGTCGGCGTCGAGGGCGTCGCGCTCGGCAGCAAATTTTTCTAGGTCGGGAAGCTCGCGGTCCTTGAGGGCGGCGACGACGTAGGCGTCGCCCACCTGGTAAACCTGCGGCAGCAACCCGGCCGCGGGCATGGCCTTGACCTTTTTGCCGTTGGTGGCCGGCGGCCACGGCGCCGCGAACAGCGCCTGCTGCAGCGCCGGCGCAGGGCCCAGCTGCGGCAGCTCGACGTCGCTGCGCAGAAACCAGCTGGTCAGATGGGTCACCGGTTTGGAGGCGCCAGATCGCACCTTTTTGCCCTTGCGACGCGCCAGGTTGGCCTCCAGGTCATGGTCGGCTTGGTCCTCGTCGACGGTGAGCTGCGCGAAGCTGCTGCCAGCCTGCAGCTTCGACCACAGGGCCTGCGCCTGGGCGCGCGCCGCCGCGCCAGCTTGGCGGGCAGTGTACAGGCGCAGGGCCACCTCCTCGCGCACCTCCGGCAGTTCCTTGACCACCTCGTCGCGGCGCTCCACCAGCTGCAGCAGGTGCAGGCCGTTAGCGGTCTCCACCGGCTGCGCGCTCACCGCCCCGGGGCCCAGCTCGCGCACGGCACTCGCCAGAGCCGGCGCCAGCTCGGCTTCGCTCACCCAGCCCAAGTCGCCGCCGCTGCCGGCGCCGTCGTCTTCAGGGGCCTGCTCCTGTGCCAGGGTGACGAAATCCTCCCCCTGGGCCAGGCGCTGCTGCAGAGCCGCCATCGTGGCACGCGCCGCGCGTCGACTCGCCTCGCTGCGGGACTGCTCGTCCTCCTCCTCGTCGGCCTCGGCGGCCACCTGCGACGACGGCGGCGGCAACAGCGGCAGCATGATCTGCCGCAGGTGCATCTGCGCTGGGGTGCGAAAATGGGCCGCGTCCTTGGCGTACTGCGCCTCGAGCGCCGCGGGCTCCTCGGCCACCATCTTCAGCAACAGGTTGGGGTCGGGCGGCGCCACCTGCGCATAGGCCGGCGCGAAGCGCACGAAGCTTAGCCGGGCGCGGTCGTGCAGGCGGGAGAACTCACCGCGCTGCTCGCGCTCGCTGACCACCAAGGTTTCGCCGATCAGCTGCGCCAAAAGGCGCGCCGCCAGCTCGCCGCGGCGCTCGGCCTCGAACTGACCAACCGTGGTGTCGAAACGCTGCGTCACCACCTCGGCGTATTCGTCGTAGCTGAAACGGTCGAAGCCGTAGCGCTCGCGCAGCTCCGTGCGCAACGCGTCGTCGTCCACCTCGATGCCCATGCGCGTCGCCTGGCGGGCCAAAAGGCGGGTCTCGATGAGGTTGTCGACCACCTGCTTCGGCAGCCCCAAACGGTCGGCCAGCTCGGCGGTGAAGGGCTGGCCGGCGCGCTCGCTCAGCCGCCGCAGGTAGTCGGCCTGCTGATTGTAGAGGCGGGCAAAGTCGACCTGCGAGATCACCTCGCCGTCGACCTTGGCGGCCCAGCTGGCGTCCTGCGGCCGCTCACAGCTGGCCTGCCCGGGGCCGAAGCTGAGCACGAAGACGAAGATGATGCCGCCGAAAATGGGGTACACGAGCCACGGCTGGCGCCGCATCAGGTCCAACATACTCTTTAGCCTTTTGCTTGAATAAACAGGTGCTCGCGCAGGTAGCGCAGCTCCGCGATGGATTGGCGGATGTCGAACAGGGCGGTGTGCTGGCCGCCTTTGGGCTTGGCGTACTTCACCCCATTCCACCACTTGCCCAGCTCTTTGAGGGTGGAGACGTCGAGCTGACGGTAATGCAGGTAACCCTCGAACTGCGGCATGTAGGGCTGCAAAAAGGCGCGGTCCTGAGCGATGGAGTTGCCGCACAGGCGTGCCGTGCGGAAGCCGGCGTGGCGGCTGAGCAGCTCGAGCATCTCGCGTTCGGCGTCGCCGACGCTTATCTCCGAGCGCTCGATCTGCTCGAGCAAGCCGGATTTTTTATGCATCTGGCGCACGAAAGGCTCCATGCGCGCCAGCACCTCAGGCGGCTGCCAGATCGTCAGCTCCAACGGCGGGCACAGCTCGTTGAGCTGCGGATCGGTGAGGATCATCGCCATCTGCACGATGGCGCAGCACTTGGGGTCCAGGCCGGTCATCTCCAAATCGACCCACGCCAAAACGGGCGGCGCTTTCTTGTCAACTGCGATAGGCATGGACCACCTCCAAAAGGGCGCCTGGATCGTCGGACATTATACCATCGACGCCGCGCGACAGATAGCGCTGAGCTCGCTTCGGGTCGTCGATGACCCACAGGTGGACCTCGAGGCCGCCGGCGTGCATGCGCTCGAGCAGCCGACGACCCGCCAGCGGAAGCCCACGGTGGCGCGGGGGGATCTGCATGGCGCGGCCGGCAAAGGCGCACGGAGGGCGGCCAAAAAAGGCCTGGCGCACCGCCCGGTGCAGCTGGCCGCGCGCCATGCTCAGGCCAAAGGGCGCTTGTGCCGCCTCGATCTGCGCCATGATCGCGTCGTGCTCGGCGGCCAGGACCACCTGCTGCGGCGGCACGTCGCGCAAAATGTGCAGGACGCCGGCGAGCAGGCGCGGGTCGCCGACCTTAAGCTCGATGTTCAACGAGGTGCGCGGGAACGCGGCGACCAGATCCGCCAGGCGCATCATTGCCACCTGTCGGCCAACG
>JBBSTS010000207.1:0-3591 GCA_038235675.1 Myxococcota bacterium
AGGTGGCCCTCGAGTCGGTCTACGTCGCCAAAAACGCTCACAGCGCCCTGGCCCTCGGCTACGTCCGCGGCGCCCTGCTCGTCGATTTGGCACGCCGCGGCCTGCAACCACATTCCTACAGCCCCGCCACCGTGAAGCAGGCGGTCACCGGCAGCGGCCGTGCCACCAAAGAACAGGTTCAGCAGATGGTGCAGCGCCTGCTGCGCCTGCCGCAAAGCCCCGGCTCCCTGGATACCAGCGACGCGCTGGCGGTCGCTTTTTGCCATGCGCAGGTGGCCAGCAGTCCGCTGTTGCGCGCCCGCGCGGCGGCCGCACGATGATCGCCAGCCTCCGCGGCACGGTGCGGCAAAAAGATTTGCAGCAGGCGGTGATCGAATGCCAGGGCGTCGGCTACGGCGTCGCGATGAGCCTCAGCAGCCTGCAAAGCCTGCCGCCAGAGGGCCAGCTGGCCTTCGTCTTCGTGCACACCAACTTCAGCCAAGATGCCCTGCGCCTCTACGGCTTCGTCAACAGCGGCGAGCGCGACACCTTTTTGGTGCTGTTGAGCACGCCCGGCGTCGGGCCACGCCTGGCGCTGACCATCCTGTCGACCCTTTCTCCCGCTGAGCTTGCCGCCGCGGTGCGCGACGGCGACAAGGCGCAGCTGTGCGCCATTACCGGGGTGGGAAAAAAGAAGGCCGAGCGCCTGTTGATCGAGCTCTGTGACCGCCTGCCGCAGGTCCTGCCGACGGCGCTGCCGCTGCCATCGCTGCGCCACGACCTGATCAGCGCCCTGACCAACTTGGGCTTTGCTGGCCCCGAGGCCGAGCGCCTGGCACAGCAGGCCATGGCGGCCAACGCCGGCGAAAAAGAGCTCACGGCACTGGTACGCAGCGCCCTGCGCACCAGCCGCTGATCCCTTCCTTTGCCGCGGGCATTGTGGGAATCGTGCCGCAGGTGGATTACACTATGAACTCGACCATGGCGCCCGAACCCTTCGATCGCTTGTTGGCCCCGGCCAAAACGCCCGATGAAGCGGGTGCCGAAGCAACCCTTCGGCCGCGCGCCTTTGCGGAGCTGGTGGGCCAAGCCGAGCTCGTTGCCAATCTGCGCGTCTTCGTCAAAGCCGCGCGCGAACGCAACGACGCGCTCGACCACATCCTCGTATTCGGTCCCCCGGGCCTCGGCAAAACGACCCTGGCCCACCTTCTTGCCAGCGAGATGGGCGTCGATTTGCATGCCACCTCGGGCCCCGCCATCGAGCGCCAAGATTTGGACGGACTGGTCTCGCACCTCAAAGAGCGCGACGTGCTGTTCATCGACGAAATACATCGGCTGTCGTCCGTGGTGGAGGAGAACCTTTACCCGGCGATGGAAGATTTTCACTTCGAGTTGATCCTCGGCAGCGGTCCGCACGCCCGCACCCTGCAGATGCCGCTGCCGCGCTTTACCCTCATCGGTGCGACCACCCGCACCGGCCTGCTCACCGGGCCCATGCGCGACCGTTTCGGCTTCAGCGGCCGCTTGGCGTATTACAGCGAGCAGGAGCTCACCGAGGTGGTGCAGCGCTCGGCGCGGCTGCTGGGGATCGCCTGCACCGCCGATGGGGCGAGGCAGATTGGCCGGCGCTGTCGTGGCACGCCGCGCATCGCCAACCGCCTGCTGCGCCGTGTGCGCGATTTTGCCGAGGTCGAGGGCAGTGGCCACATCGACGCCGGGCTCGCCGACTACGCCCTGCAGCGCCTGGGGATCGATGTGCACGGCCTCGACGAGCTCGATCGTCGCCTGCTACGCGCGGTGATCGAAAATTACGGCGGCGGACCGGTGGGGGTTGAAACCCTCAGCGCCGCCTTGGGCGAAGAGGTCTCGTCGCTGGAGGCGGTCTGCGAGCCTTATCTTTTGCAGGCGGGGCTGCTAAGCCGCACGCCGCGCGGCCGTATGGCGACCGCACAGGCCTATGCGCTGCTCGAGCTGTCGCCGCCGTGCCAGACCCTCGCTCAGGGCGCGCTGTTTTCTTAGAAACCTCGTTAAAGGGAGAACGATGTTACGCCAACGAACTGTTCGCGCCAAACTCACCTGCATTGGCGTTGGCCTGCACAGCGGCCAAGCCATCAAGATGGAGCTTCTGCCCGCCTCCGAAGACGTCGGCATCGTTTTCGTGCGCGCCGATTTGCCTGGTCAGCCAGAGGTGCCGGTGGCGGCTTCGCAGGTGGCCAACACCGACTTGGCCACCACCCTGGCCGTCCCCGGCGCGTCGGTCGGCACCGTCGAGCATTTGTTGGCGGCGCTGATGGGCGTCGGCATCGACAACGCGCGAATTATCTTGGATGGACCAGAGGTGCCCATCCTCGACGGCAGTGCCGCGCCCTTCGTCCGCCTGGTGCAGGAGGTGGGCATCGAGCAACAGCGCGCCGCCCGACGCTTTTTGATGATCCGCAAGGAGGTCGTCGTGCGCCAGGGCGACAAGCGGGCGAGGCTTCTGCCCGCCTCGCGCCTAAGCATCACCTGCAGCCTCGACTTCGACCACCCACTGATCCCGCCGGCGCCTTTGAACTTCGTGTTCAGCGAGGAAGCATTCGTGCGCGAGTTGGCGGCAGCGCGCACCTTTGGATTTCTACAGGACGTCGAGGCCCTACGGCGGCGCGGCCTGGCGCGCGGCGGCTCGCTCGACAACGCCATCGTCATCGATGGCTACAAGGTGCTCAACCCCGAGGGGCTACGCTACTCCGACGAGTTCGTGCGGCACAAAGTGCTCGACGCGCTAGGCGACATGGCCCTCTTCGGCATGCCCCTGCTCGGTCGGCTGCAGTTGCAGCGCAGCGGCCACGCCCTCAACTGCATGCTGGTCCAGGCGGTGCTCGCCGACCGCAAGGCTTTCGAGGTGGTGCAGCCGGCGATGCAGGTGCCCGACACCCAGAGCCTCGCTGGCATGACGCCCTTTGATTTGCTGGGCGACGTCGCCCAGAGCCCTGCATAGAGTGCTTCTCACCGGGAAGCAGGCCAAGGCGCCCGGGCGATGACGGGTCCTTTTTCTGAAGCCACATTTTTATCCACTTTGCAGCGCCGGTTGCACCGGCGCACCCTGCCGCCCCACGTTCGCGTCGGCATCGGCGACGACGCAGCGGTCATGCGCTTGGCCCCCGGACACGAGCTGATCGTCTCGACCGACATGCTCGTCGAAGGGGTCGACTTTCGCTGGCGCTGGGCAAGTTTTGCCGACGTCGGCAGCAAAGGGGCGGCAATCAACCTCTCGGATCTGGCGGCGATGGGCGCCGCGGCCCACGGCCGATTGGCCAGCGTCGCGGTGCCGGCCGAGACCGCCGCCGCCGATCTGCTCGTGCTGTTGCGCGCCTTGGACCGCTTTGGCCGGCGCCACGGTGCGCCGCTTGTCGGCGGCGATTTATCCGGCACCGCCGGGCCGCTGGTGCTCAGCGTCACGGCGCTGGGAAGCCTGCCTGCCGGCACCGCCTTGCGTCGCGGCGGCGGTGCCGTCGGCGACGTCGTGCTGGTCTCCGGCACCCTCGGCCGCGCCGCCGCGGGCCTCGCCGGTTTGGAGGCTGGCGCCACGGCTCTGCCGCCGGCCTTGCGTCGGGCACAGCTGCGGCCAGCGCC
>JBBSTS010000208.1:0-3549 GCA_038235675.1 Myxococcota bacterium
GCCCGGGCGCCTGGGAGACGGCCGCCGACAGCTCGGTGGGGGCGTCGCGCAGCTGCCAGCAGTTGCCCAGCAGGCTCAAGGAGGGGACGTTGGCGGTACAAAGCATGGCACAACCTAGCTCAGCTGCAGGCCAAAAACAGCCCCTGCCTCTAGAGCCCATCTCTAAAACACAAGGCCGGAATACCGCCGGCCGGTGGCGCGTTCTGGTTGAGCGTCGGCCGTCACCTTTGTCGTCGGTGCCGCAATTCAAGAGGTCTCACGATGTCCCAAGCTCACGCTCTGCTGCCCGCCGACGCCACGCCCACCAACACCCTCGCCAGCGAGCGGGCGCCTTTGCGTGTCCGCCGCGCGGTGCTGCCGCTGGCCGATGCGGTGCAGTTTTTCAGCGCCTACAATGCCCAGGATCTGGGCGTCGATGATTTCGCCGGTGCGGTGATGGACTTAGCCGCCGCCGACCAACGCGCCGCCGTGGCGACGTCGGCGCCCGACCAAGGCGCTGCAGGGGCCGAGTCCAGCGCCCCGCGCGTCCAGTCCCTCTACAGCCGCCTGCTCTCGCGTCAAACCCTCACCGACGGCAGCAAAGAAACCCTAAGTGGCCTGCACACGGTGGCGATGGCCCTGGCCGACCAAGGTAAGGCCGCCGAGGCCGAGTCGCTGCTGCGCCAGGCCTGTGAGGCGCTCAAGGCGCGCTTCGGTGCCCACGACCCGCACGCCCTGCGGGCCCAAAACGGCCTGGCATCGCTGTTACAGAGCCAGGGGCGGATGCTCGACGCGCGGCGGCTCTACCTACACACCGTCGAGCTTCAGCGCCGCACCCTGGGGACGGTGCACCTGGATACCGTCGCCACCTTGGAAAACCTCGCCACCTTGCTGTTCGAACAAAATGAGCTGGACCAGGCCGCGACGCTGATGCAGGAGAGCTTGCAGGTCCGCCGCCAGCTGCTCGGCGACGGCCATCCCGATACCCTGCGCGCCAGGAACAATTTCGCCCTGCTGCAGCAGCACCAGGGCCAGCTGGCGCCCGCCGAGGCGAGCATGCGTCAGGTTTTGGCGGCCCAGAGCGCGGCCCTCGGCGCCGACCACCGCGACACCCTCACCACCCGCGCCAACCTCTCGGCCTTGCTCGGCGACGTCGACAACTTGACCGAGGCCAAGGCGCACGCCCGGGAGGTACTCAGCAAGCGCCGCGCCACCTTGGGACCACGCCATCCCGACACCCTTGCTTCGATGAACAATTTGGCGGCGCTGCTGATGCAGCAGGCGCGCAATCCCGAGGCCGCCCTCATTCTGCGCGAGGCGGTCAGCCTGGCGCAGCAGATCTTTATCCTCGGCCATCCGCTGCTGGGCCACCTGCAGGCGCGCCTGGGCACCTGTTTGATGGAGCAGCACGATTTGGTTGCCGCCGAGGTGGAGCTGCTGTCGGGCTACGACCAGCTCAAAGACAGCCTCGGCGCCATCCATCCGCGCAGTCAACGCGTCTTGCGCACGTTGGTGGCCCTCTACCAGCGCTGGGAGCGGCCCGAAGACGCCGCCGAATACCGCGCCGAGCTTATGTCATAGAGTTTGCCTCCAAAGGCAGACTCTCATTCAAGCCAAGCCTCGCTCGATAAAGAAAGCGAGCGTTTCTTCGGCGTCACCTTTGTCGCTGCAGTCGAGGGCCGGCGCTTTGTGTAGGCCCAAGAGAATGGCCGGCGTCGACAAACACAGGCCCACCATCAGCCCCAGCAGTGCGCCGGCGGCGCTGAGGGTAGCCTGTGAGAAGAGGCTCACCAGCCCAAGGGTCAAGGCCAGTGAAAAGCCGACCGTGTCATGCAGCAGGCGCAAAAAATTTGCAGCTGAAGTGCCGAGAACCGTGCGATTCACGTAATGGGCGGGGCCGACCAAGGCGGCGCTGACGCGGTTGATGGCGCCTTTTTCGGGCGCCGCGGCGGCAAAGCTTGTGCCTGACGTGATCGGTCGCCGTCCCGGCAGGCGCGCGTTTAAGTAGCCGTCGCCACCGGTACCGAGGGCCCACCGAACGGGGAAATTGAGGCGGCTGCCAACGGCGGCGGCGCCAAAGACGTTGCGTTTGATTTCGCCGCCGAGGGTGCGTTTCCCGCGCACGTCGATGCGCAGTTTTTCAAGGTAGGCGACATTGTCGCAGGTGTTGGTGGACAGCTTGCGGTGAGCATTTTGTATGAACTTATTCATTTTTTCTCTCTCTATCTTCTTATGCTCTGACTATGCACGAAAGGTAAGAAAAAAGCTACCCTTAAAAAGGGGGCGGCAGAGAAAACTTAGGCCGCCAATCTTTTGCCTCGCCAGGTGTGGGTGGGTGTGATAGGATGTGTTTACGCAGCCGCCCAGCGGATGGCGTAGGTACCAGGTTTATCTGGAATACCATTAAAAATGAGTTACAAAATGAAAAAGTTAGCCCGCTCACAAAGTTGTGCCGATCTCTCCCTTGCCCCCAGTACCGCCAAGCTCGTAATTAAAAGGGCCGATTTGAACGTCTCTGGACGCGGCGAGTATGACCTCAGCGCCTATGAGCTGATGCAGTTCGTTCCCATCGATTCGCGCGCCAAGATGCCGGAGCTCATCGCCCCGGCGACCAAATGCGCTCCCGCGGCGATGATGGGCCTGATCCAGAAGCTCACCCTCGAGCCGACGCGCAAGGCAGCCCGGCAGGTGCTCGGCACCACGGGCACCGAGCTCACCGCGCTGGCGGCGCAGATGGGGATGATGGCGCTCATCCTCATGGCCGTCACCCACTTCACCGGTTTGGGCGCCCTGGTCTCGTTGGCCATCGCCATCGGCGCCATCGTCGGCGCGGCGCTGCCGGGAATGCTCATCCACCAAAGGGTGGCGCGGCTCCGGCTGCAGGCCCAGACCCCCGAGGCCGCCGCCCTGCGGGCGATGCGCGACCGGCTGTTTTTGCTCGAGCGCTACCTCGTCGGCGCCAACCTCGACGGCGAGCTGCACACCGCCCTGTTGCAGGAGACCCGTGATGCGCTGGCGCAGATCGACGCCACCTGGGGCTACCTGTTCAAGCAGGCGGTGACGCGGGCCAAGATGCCGGTGGTCTTTGTCGCCGAGGTGGCCTGCAAGCTTTTGGTGCGCAGCGCCTTGGGCTGCAGGCTGATCAGAGCGTTGCGGGAGCGTAAGTATCTGCCGATGCACCCGCCCACGAGAACCACGGCCCTCTAAGCGACCTTCCACGCACCAGGCCGGCCGACTCTCTCGGTTGCGGCCGGCTTTGGTGCTAGGATGGCGAGCTGTGGACGCCGCGGCCCCTTCCCGCTATTTTGCCCATACCGAAGACGGCTGGGACCTGGCGCTGTACGCCTACCTGCCGCGCCGTCGCCGCCATCGACACCCGCTGCTGTTGGTCCACGGCATCGCCGCCAACCGCCTGCACTTCGACTTAGACGCCCGCTACTCGCTGGCGCGGGCGGCGGCGGCACGCGGCTTCGCCGCCTACGTGCTGGAACTGCGCGGTGCCGGCTTGAGCCGGGCGCCGGGGGGACGCGACCGCGGCCTGTTCCAGTGGGGCTTCGCCGACCACGCCGA
>JBBSTS010000209.1:0-3543 GCA_038235675.1 Myxococcota bacterium
CAGCTTGGCGAGCTGCACGCCGTGCAGGGCCACGAGGCGGTGGCCCGCCAGCACTTTTTGCAGCTGCTGGCGCGCGCGCCTCGCCACGTGCCCACCCTGCGCGCCTTGATCCCTTTGGCAGAGGCGGCAGAGGATTGGGAGCAGGTCTATACCCATCTGGGCCCGCTCGCCGATGCCCTTCCAAGCGAGGCGCAGCCGCCGGTGTGGTCTTCGATGGCGCAGGTGGCCCACGAAAGGTTGGGCGACGTTAGCCGCGCCCTGCAGCCGCTGCTGCGCCTGCAGGGGCTGCCGCAGCCGCCGGCTGCGTTGCTGCGACAGTTGGCGCAGATGCACCTGGCGGCGTCGCAGCGCCAGGCAGGGTTGGCCGCCTTGCAGGCCGCGGGCGCGGCGGCACAGAAGGCCGGCGAGCGGGATCTGCGGCGGGAGATCCTCGCGCAGCTGGGCGACGTTTACGCCGAAGACGACGGCCAGACCTCGTTGGCGGTGCGCGCCTACCATGCGTCGTTGGAGGAGGGGCCGCTGCTGGGGGAAGGGGCCGAGGGGACCCGCCAGCTGAGCGCCGCCAGCCATACCACGCTGGCCAAATTGGAGGCGCTGCTCGCCCAGCGCCAGGAGTGGGGCATGCTGGAGGCCAGCTACCGCGCCCTGTTGGCCGGCTGTGCCACGGCCTCCGCGGCAACCCGCGAGGTGTTTTGGCGCCAACTGGGCGGCCTTTATCGCCGCGTCCTGCGACAGAGCGCCCAGGCGATCACCGCCTACGAGGTTCTGCGCACGCTGCGTCCGCAGGATCCGGAGGTCCTCGCGGCCCTTAGCGAGCTCTATGGTGAGCGCCCCGACGGCCGCGCGCGCGCCATCGAGCTGCGCCATGCGCTGCTGCTGCGCGCCGAGGATCCGCTGCCCTCCCTGCGGCACCTGCAGTTGCTTTATCAGCAGGTCGGCAATTTCGACGGCGTCTTCGTGATGGCCGCCGCCCTGCAGGCGCTGGGGAAGGCCAATGCCAAAGAGCGCGACCTGTTCACCTACCTGCGGCCGGGGGTGCCGTCGCGCGCCACCCGTGGCATGGGGCTGGGGCAGTGGGAGCAGCTTGCGGTGCCGGCGGTCCAGGGCCCGGTGGCGCAGCTGGCGGCGGCTTTCTGCGCCCTGGCGCCCAGCTTCGTGAGCGTGCGGCCGCAGGCTTTGGGCCTGCGCCGCGCCGAGCGCCTCGATGTGCAGCGCAGCGAGGTCTACATGGCCTCGCTCATCCGCTACACCGCCCACCTCTTGGGCGTCCCGGCCCTCGACCTCTATCGCCGTCGCCACGGCGATGCGCCGCTGCACCTGCTCAACGCCCGCCCGTCGGCCCTTGCGGTGGGCGAAAACCACCCCGTCCTCGGCGACCTGCCGCAGCCCGAGGTGCTTTTCCAGCTCGGAGCATTGCTCTGCCGCGGCCGTGCCGAGCTCTTTTTGCCCAGCCACTTTGAGCCGGCGGCGATGCGCCACCTGCTGCTGGGCCTGTTGTGCGTATACAACCGCACGCTGACGCACGACGGCGACCCCAAGGCAGTCCAGCGCTACGCCAAAGCTCTCGATAAACTGCCGGCCGAGGTGCTGCGTCGGCTGCAGCCGCTGGCCCAGGCAGCCCACCACGACCTGTGCGACGCGGTGGCGTTCGCGCGCTACCGGGCCGGGGTTGAAATCGTCGCCCTGCGGGCCGGCCTGGTGGCGGCAGGCGACCTACAGGGCGCCATGCGCGCCTGTCAAAGCGTCGAGCCGCCGCACGCGGCGCTCGCTCCCGCCGACCGCATCCGCCACCTGGTGCTGTTTGCCACCAGCGCCGCCTTTTTGCGGCTGCGCCACCACACCGGCGCCCACTTCAGCGCCAGTGCATAGTTTTGCTCTAAAGTCCGTCCTCGGGCAGAATAAGGGCCTCGCCGAGGGATTGCCGGCGGCCGAACCCTGGCGCTTAGAAAAACCATGAAATTCGCCTGCGACGCCTGCCATACCCCCTACACCATCGCCGACGACAAGGTCGGCGCGCGGGGCATCAAACTGCAGTGCAAAAAATGCGCCGCCATTCTCGTGGTGCGGCCGACGGGCGAGGTATCGCTGCTGCCAGGCAGCAAGCCGTCGTCGCCGCTGATGCAGGTGCCGGAGCCGGCCCTCAGCGCCGCCACCTTGGCGCCGAGCGAGACCGCAAAGTCGCCGGACGCCAGCAACGATCCGACCGCCGACGTGGCAGCCAGCCTGCCGTCACGCGAGGAGGAGGAGGCGGAGCTGCCGCCCTGGTACGTCGCGGTCGAGGGGCAGCAGGACGGTCCGATGAGCCAAAAAGCCCTCGCCGAGCGCATCCGCGCCGGCCAGGCACCCGCCGACGCGCTGGTCTGGCGGCAGGGCCTCGCCGACTGGCAGGTGTTGGGGAGCTGCATCGAATTCGAGTCCCTGTTCGAGGCCTTGGCGGTCGCAGGCGAGCAGGCGAGCGCGTCTTTTGAGGGGCCTCCAAGCGAAGGTGCGCCGCCTGTGGCCGCTCTCGAGGCGCTGGCAGCCGCTCCGGAGGGGCTCGCAGCCGCTCTCGAGGCGCCGGCAGCCGCTCCGGAGGCGCCGGCAGCCGCTCCCGAGGGGCCCGCAGCCGCTCCGGAGGGGCCGGCAGCCGCTCTCGAGACGCCGGCAGCCGCTCTCGAGGCACCCACTGCCCAACCCAAGGCGCCTGCGGTCGAGTTTGAGGCGTTCGTCCCCGCAGTGTCCGCGCCTGCGGCCGAGGCTTTCACCCTAGGCGCGGCGTTGCCGGACCCCCCACGCGCGGCCCCTGAGCCAGCATCTCCGCCGACCGCTGCTTCGGCGACGTCCGCCACCCCCGACGCAGCGGCAGGCGCGCGCACCGCTGGCCCGGACGCGCCCGCATCGCCGAGCCAGGCGCCCGACAGCGCCCAGCTGCGGCGCACTGCCCTGGCCGCCGGCGCCGATGGCACGCCGGCGCGGACGACGACCGGGACGCAGCCGTGGCGGCCCGGTGCGGCCAGCGAGCTGGCTGCACTGGCTGCGCGCGAAACCCAGCTGCGTGCCGCCGCCGACGTCGCGCCGGGCGTGCGCCATCCTGTCGGCCCCGACGATGTCCTCGAGGGACAGCTGGGCCTCGATGCTGGGCCGCGCCCGCCCACCGGCCCCGCCGAGATGATCGGCAGCCCCACCCAGTGGCAGCTGCCGCAGGGCGACGGCGAGCCCAGTCGTTGGCGCCGCGCGACGACGTGGGTTGGACTGCTGCTGCTGAGCGGACTTTTGCTGGGGGGGCTCTTCGCCCTGCGACGCAGCCATGAGGGGCAGCCGCCTACCGTCGCCGCGCCCGCCCCAGACGCCGACACAGGTCGGCCCGTCTCGCCGGGTAAGGCCCGGCCCGCCGCCGCCGTGCCGCCCGCCGCCCCCAGCCCGACGCTGCCGGTCGCTGTGCCATCGCCTTCGTCCGCCACGCCGTCGGTCACGCCGCCACCGCCCGCCCTGCCTTCACCCGCCGCCGCGCCCTCTGCCGCGGCAGTGCCGCCGGTCCCCGCTGCCCCCGCTGCCCCCGCGCCG
>JBBSTS010000210.1:0-3524 GCA_038235675.1 Myxococcota bacterium
GCCGCTGGGCTTTGGCGTCGGCCTGGGGCGGCAGGCCACTGAGCGCGGCATAGATCGGCTGCGAGAGGCCAACGTCGGTGGCCACCTTCGACAGCGCCTGCTCGGTCTGGCTGGCCTGCTCGCGCACCTCGGCGTCGGGGGAGACGGCGCGCAACAGGCCGGCCTGGTTGATGCCGGCGTCCAGGGCAATGCCGAAGGCCTGGAGGGCCTCCAGCACCACGTCGGCGCCGGCACCCGCCGGCAAGTCCTGGAGGATGGCAAAGGCGTCGGTGGCGGCCTGCAGTTGCTGGCGAGTCTGCTTCTGGTAGGCCTGGGCGGGCTGTGAGGTGGCGGACGTGGACATCGAAGCGGCTCCTGGGAGATGAGATGCGGCAAGGGGGGGGCGAGAAGAGGCGTGGCAGCCCCAGAGGACAACGGCAAAAAAAGTAAGCGTACGGCGGCCGATCGGGCGCAAGGGGGCAGGCATCCACCCACCATAGATCGCCTGTCGCTCCACGTCATCGGCCAGCATCTTGCGCCAGCGGGCGGAGCTGACGTCATGTTGAGGCGTATGGGACAGCAGCAGGCCAAGTGGCCAAGCGAGCGGGGCGTCTGATGGCCGACGAGGAGGCTCCCCGGCGGCCCCCTGGCGGCGGCATGCCGTCGCCCTTCGAGCCACAGCCGCCGGCGCTGCCAGGCGCGGCGATGCCGGCGGCGGGCTCTGGCCCCGACCTGTTGGCGGCCGAGCTGGCCGACCGCCAGGCCGAGGAGGCGGCGCAGGTGGCCGCCCGAGCGCAGATGTTGACGGCGGCCCGCGCCGCGCGCGCGGCGCTGTTGTCGCAGGCGGCGCAGGCGTTGCCACGTGGCGGTGACATCTTCCCGCCTCTGCCGCCCACCCTCTCCCCCGGGCCCACCTTGCCGGTGCCGTTTGCGCTTTCTAGCCCCAGCCCTAGCCCCGCGGAGGCCGAAGCCGCCTGGCCGCCGCCGCCTCGCTCGCCGCCGGCTGGCGCCGTCGCACCGCCGCTGGCCTCGCCGGCCCTCGAGCCGCTGCTCGACGAGGCCACCGTCACCTCCTCTGCGTCCTTCGAGGACGCCCATCGCCTTTCTTTTGGCGCTGCGCCGACGATGGCGCCGGCCCCATGGCCAGGCGACCGTCTGTCCCCAGCCCGTCGCGGGCCGCTGCTGCGGCTGGCGGCGGCGGGACTGTTGTTGGGCATGGGAACCCTGCTCGGCGTGCAGCTGGCGCCGGATGGCCCGCGTGAGCTGCGCGTCGCCCTGCAGGCGGCCGAGCATCAGCTGCAGGCCGACCGCAGCCGTCTCGCCGCCCTCGAGCAGGCGATAGGCGATCAGGTCGGCGGCGTCGGTCGCGGCAAGCTGTCGGTGGCCGACCGCACCCGCCACCTGCGCGCCCTGCATCGCTACATGAACACCCTGCGGCGGGTGCAGGCGCAGGGGGCCGCCGAGCTGATGCAGTGGTTCGTCGGCCGCTGGAACCAGCTGCTCGATGCGCCGCAGGAGGACGATCGCACCGGCCGCCGCGCCGCGGCGCTGGCGCTTCTGGTCGGCGGCATGGCCGAAAACCTCAACGAGGGGGATTTCGTCCCCTGGCAGGCCGAATTTCTCAACGGCGATTGGCTCGGCGAGCTGCACTTCGACATGGACGGCGACGGCCTGCCCGGCAAGCGTAGCGCCGCCAACCGCCACGATGGCTTCGCCAACGTCTCGGTCTGCCACATCGCCATGGCCCTGAATCAAAGCATGACCGACGCACGCGTTTTGGTGCGCCCCGACATGCGCTGCGACCGCACCGAGGCGCGCATGTCGGTTTTTTTACAGGGAAAAACCTTCGACGATGCCCTCAGCGAGTTTGTCCGCGCGGTGCGCGAGCAGGGCTTCTTGGTGGCCGAGCGGGTCGAGAAGGGCACCCGCCTGGTGCTGGTCGGCGCCCGCCCGCCGTCGCCGGCGAGGGATTAGAGCGCCGTTTGCGCCTCTAGAATGGGCTGTGCTAGCTTCGTGCCATGATCGCCTTGAGGCAGGGAATGCTGGCATTGTTGCATGGCTTGCCGACGCAAGCTGCGGCCGCGGCCGCGGCCGACGCCAACGCGGCAGCAACCGAGACGCTGGCAGTGCCCTTGGCCGCCGGCGGTGCCGCAGCATCGGGGGCGCTGGGCGCCGTGTTGCAGGCGGGAGCGGCGGAAAAGGCGATCATGCTTTGCCTGGCGCTGTTTTCCATCCTCAGCTGGGGGATCATCGGCCAAAAGGTGCGGCAACTGCGTTTGGCGGCGCGCGAGTCCGAGACTTTTCTGGAGACGTTCTGGGGCACCAAGCGCCTCGACGCCATCTTCTCCAGCGCCGAGGGGCTGGTGGGTAGCCCCGTGGCGCAGGTATTCGTCGCCGGCTACGTCGAGCTCGGCAAGATCCGCAAGCAGCGCGGCGAGCCCAGCTCGCCTGGGGCCGACGAGGGCAGCCTGCTCAGCGTCGGGCGGGCGATGCAGCGCACCCAGGTGCAACAGCTGGCGCAGCTCGAGGAGCTGCTGCCCTTTTTGGCCACCGTCGGCTCGACCGCGCCTTTCATCGGCCTTTTGGGCACGGTGGTGGGGATCATGGGCGCCTTCTCCGACATCGGCGTGATGGGCAACGCCAACCTTGCCACCGTCGCCCCCGGCATCGGCGGCGCGTTGGTGGCCACCGCCTTCGGGCTGTTCGCCGCCATCCCCGCGGTGATGGCCTACAATTTCTTTTTGGCGCGGCTGCGGGCGCTCGACCTGGAGATGCAGATGTTCGGCGCCGACTTTCTCAACATCGTCAGGCGCCATTTTTTCTAGCCGCCATGGGACCCTCCTCTTCTGGCCCCGGCCGGCCCCTGGCCGAGATCAACGTCACCCCCATGGTCGACGTCATGTTGGTGCTACTGATCATTTTCATGGTCACCGCGCCGCTGATCCAGCAGGGGGTGCAGGTGAAGCTGCCGCAGGCCAGTGCCGCCAGCCTCGACGTCCAAAACGATCCGCTGGTGGTGACGCTGACCCGCGAGCGCAAGCTCTTTTTCGGTGAGGTGGAGCTGCCTCTGGCGCAGCTGCGCGACAGGGTGCTCGGTAACCTCAAGCTGCGTGAGGACAAGCAGGTGGTCCTGCATGCCGACCGCGACCTGGCTTACGGCGTGGTGATGGACGTGATCGCGGCGCTAAAAGAGGCGGGGGTCGACGGCGTCGGCCTGGTGACCGATCCGCTCGCGCCGCGGACGCCTTGAGGGGCGCGGGGTGTCGGCGACGGTGACAGGCGGCCGGCGCGCGCCGCCTCTGCGGCGCATGGTGGTGGGGTCGCTCGTGGCCCACGGCGTGGTCTTGCTGCTCGTTTGGGCCAGTGGCAGCTTGCACGTGCCGCGGCGGGCGCCGCCGCCGCAGACGATGATGGCGCGCCTGGTGCGGCTGGGACAGCCGCGCCCCAAAGAGCTGCTGCCGCGCCTGAGCGCGGCGGCGCAGGCGCCCGAGCCGCCGCCGCCGCCGCCAATGCCAACCCCGCCACCGCCCGCGGCGCCTGCGCCC
>JBBSTS010000211.1:0-3523 GCA_038235675.1 Myxococcota bacterium
TGGGAGTTCGTGCACGTCCCAATCGCCGGCACGGTCGACACCTACTACGCGCGTGGCGGCCTGAACTGGTGGTTTGCTGGCCACCAGGCCACCCTCAAGTTCGATGTCGGGGCACAAAAGATCCTGCGCCCCAACAACCAGGTCGCGACCACCCAGATCAAGGCCAACTTCGGCACCAACCTCATGTTTTAGCGATCTCTGCGCCAAATCGCATCCTTATGGCCCGCCCTGCAGTGAGGCGCTGGCCAGGGCGCACGGGGTGGCGCCTGAGGAGGCCAAGAAGGCGCGCAGGGTGAGGGGGCCGACGCCTTTGCTGGCGATAAAGGCGTCGAGGACGCTGGCGGTGAGTTGAGCTGGGGCGTTGCTGGTGGCGGCGGTGCCGCCGGCGTTTTGCCAGAGGTAGCCATTGAACCAGTACCAGGTGATGCCGCCATCGTTGGAGAGATTGAAGGTGACGCCTGCGGGGCAGCCGCCGGGCCCGTAGCTGACGTTGAGGCCGGTGAGCCGATGGTAGGTAAGCCCGGCGGTGGTGGTGACGCTGCCGGCGGTGGGATAGGTGGAGGGGCCGACGCGCACCGACAGCAGCTCGGGCGAGCAGGGCGAGGCAACCCCGTTGACGCTGCACTGGCTTTGGGCGTCGTCGGACTCCAAAATGGCACGGTACTGCAGGTAGGGGTTGTTGGCGAGCGTCAGCGTAGGCGCAAAGCTGGAGAAGAAAAGGTCGGGCGTGCCACCAAACACGTTGCCGCCTTGGTTGGCCGGCAGCGAGGTGTTGTAGAGTTCCGAGAAGTATGAGGCCGCGCCCCCGTCCGGTCCCTGCCAGCCGGGGTTGTCTGCACAGGTCATGCTGCTGCAGGCACGCACCTGCAGCTTGAGGCGATTGGCGCCGCGGCGCCACAGGGCTTTGATTTCGGCAGCGCTCAGCGCTCGGTTGTAAACGACGGCTTCGTCGAGGCGTCCTCGTACGTACCTCGACACGTCGCCCCCTAGGCGCCAAAAACCCCAATAGGCTTCTAGGGGATAATTCATGGATGCTTGCTTGACTCCGTCGACATATAGGAGGGAAGTCAAAGGGCTCACCGTCGCTGCTGCATGGTGCCAGGCTCCATCGTTGTAGGAGCCCGCGGAGAAAATCGTACGACTTACCGAATTGTACATGTAGTAAACGATGCGGCCGTTGGAATCTATGTAAAGAATGCGGTCGTAAAGAGCGGAGTTTCCTGACGAAAGATTACCAAAACCCAACATGAATTGCTGCTGCGAAGCCGTCGAATTAAACCAGACCGAGGTGGTAAAGGAAGTAGGGCTGTAAGTCGCCGACCTGGTCGAGGTCGTCGCAGATACGCCGTCGTAGCCGTACCCGTTGCCGAGGATCCCGGGCTTGCCCAAGCTTACCGCACCAAGGTTTTTTCCGTGGTTGCTTTGACCACTGTCGTCACGGGCGTCGGATCCTCCGGGCGCGGTGCCCGAGGCATTTTCTTGCAAATGCCACACCAGCGTCTGGCCCTGACCCAAAGACGACGTGCCGCTCCCGGGGTAGTTGGCGGCTGCCTCGCTGCGCCCAAGCGAGGGCAAATTTTTGAGCGTTGGCAGGGAGGTGCCCCATGCCAGATCTGTCCATGCCGGCGTGCCGGCCTGTGGCCCGAGCACCCGCGAGGTGAGGGTCCCGCTCAGCAGGGCAGCCTGACGCCCGTAGAGGACAGAAACCTGATTTGCGTCGAGGGCCAGCGGATAAAGAGCAATGTCGTCCAGGCTGCCGCTGAAGGGGGGATCGGACGCTACCTCGCTGCGGCCAAACCAATTGTTGCCGCCAGCCACGGCGCTCGGCGTCACGCTGCTTGATTGTGTGCCTATCAGGGCGCCGTTGAGGTAGAGGGAGGCGACGCTGCCGTTGAGGGTGGCGACCACGTGCTGCCACTGGCCGATGCCCAAGGGGGCCGAGGAGGCGAGGGCAGAAAGGCTGCCGCCCACGTTCGTTTGCAGCGCCATGGGCGTGCCGGCGGCGCCCGACGCCGCGAGCAGTTTAATAAAGTAGTTGGCATCCTGGCCAAAGTCGAAGATCGGCTGGTTGGGCGATCCGCCGTTGTACTTCACCCAAGCGACGACGCTCATGGCCCCTCCCGTAGGGGTGGCGGCGGGCAGCGCCAGGTAGCCATTGCCGCTGGCAGCCAGGTTGAGCCCCTGTCCCAGGTGCGCCGCCTGATAGGTGAGGCTTGCACCGGCCACCTGCAGGCTGGGCCCGACGGCGCCAGCGACGCTGCTGGCCGCCGCCAGCGTGCCGCTGCCGTCGAGGGTCCAATAGCCCGTAAGGCTGCCGTAGAGCGGCGCCCATGCGCCGTCCAGGGCCGCACAGTTGGTTGCCAGGGCGTTGCAGCCGCCGGCGCTGCCAAGCCGCAGCATGCGCGCATTGGCATCGAAGGCGGTGCCGCTGAAGGTGGCGCTGCCGGCGCCAAAAGCCGTGGCGGCGCTGTCGCTGTTGCTGGGCGTGAGCTCGGCCGTCCCGGCGATGTCGACGCTGGTGGCGGTGAAGCTCAGGTTGGGGTTGCTGGCGCTCAGGGTAGCGTTGGTACCGCCGTCGACGCAGCCGCTTCCCAGCAACACGGGAATGGAGCGTCGGCTGGCTTGGACGTCGGCACGGAGGATCATGTCGAGCCGTCCATCGTTGTTGACGTCACGTAACAGAGGCCCTGCCGTCAAGAGCGTTCCCGCCGAGATGCTGGGCGCAGCGCTCAGGGTGCCATCGCCGTTGCCCATCAGGGGCAGGACGGTGCTGCTGCCGCTTGTTGCGACGACGTCGAGGACGCCGTCGCCATTGATGTCGCCAATGGCAAGCGTGCCGCCGCCGTCACAGCTGTAAAAGACCGGCGTGGTAAAGCTTACGGTGTTGTTGCCCAAATAGACGCCGACGGAGCCGCTACCGCGTGTGACGATGTCCGGCCGCCCGTCACCGTTGAGGTCGGCCATCTCCACATAGGAGGGGCCTCCGAGGGGGGTAGAAAGGCTGACGCCTGCGGCCAAAGTGCCGGTGCCATTGCCCAAAAAGACCTGCAGTGCACTGCTGTTGACCACGACGTCGAGGTTGCCGTCTCCGTTGACGTCCTTGACGGCAAGGTTGCCCGGGCTCGAGCCGGTCGCGTAGGCGGTTGGCGCTCCCAGTGAGCCGCTGGCCGCGCCGAGCATGACCGCCACGGTGTTGCCGTAAATGTTGGTTACCACGACGTCGAGGTTGCCATCCTTGTTCATGTCGACCGCCACCAGCCGCGTGGGCGTGTTGCCGGTGGCTGAAGTCGAGATTGCGGCCGCCTGAAAGGTGCCGTCACCGTTTCCTGCATAGATGAAAAGATTGTTGCCGTTGGCTCCCGAAAGCACCGCGACGTCGGCCTTATTGTCCTTGTTGAAGTCGGCGATAAGAATGTCCTGGGAATTGCTCAGGCCGCCGTAAAAGGACGCGGAGCCAAATGTTCCATCGCCCAGGCTCTGCCGAACTTGCCACCCTGCAGGAGCAAAAACGGTGTAGGCCAAA
>JBBSTS010000212.1:0-3417 GCA_038235675.1 Myxococcota bacterium
CCGGCTGCAGCTGCAGCTGGCCCAGGGCCGTGGCGCGCGCGCCGGCCGCCCCCAACAGGGTCGTGCCCATGACCCGGGCGTTGGCGTCGGCCCCGGGCGCCAGACCCGCCTGCACCACGACGTTGACCTCCGGCAAATCGGCAAACGCCTCGGGGGGGGCACTGGCGAAAAAGGCGTCGCTGTCGGCCAAGAGGGCGACGACGAGTTGTGCCCCCTGGGCGCGCACCGCCTGCGCCCGGCGGCGCAAGATCTCCCAATCGGCCTGCGGCTCCAGGCCGACGACGGCCATCCGGATGCCGCCGAGGGTAAAGGTGCTCTGGGTGGCGCCGTGCCACACCATCGGCAGGCGCCGTGCCATCGCCAGTGCGGGCAGGGAGGCGGCCGCCGGCGCGAGGTCTGCGGGCCCAGGGAGGATGGCCACCGGCTGGGCCCGCTGCAGAAATTCGCCGATGGCGGCGGCGCGCAGCGCCTGCTGCGGCAACAGGCCCGGGCGACGGTTGGCGTCGGCGGCAAAAAAGGTGTTGCCGCCCACCACCAGGGCGGTGGTGGCCCGACCTAGGCCGGCGGCCTTGGCTGCCGCCGTCCAGCGCTCGAGGCCGCCAGGGGATGAGGCGTCGCAGGGGCAGGACTCGAGTGCGCCACTCAAATCGGTGAGCAACAAGAGGGATGAGGGGGCGGCCGCACGCTGGCAGGCGCCTAGGGCCAGGGACGTGGCAAGCAGCAGGGAGCAAAGAAGGAGGCGCACCTCGAAAAGTTTACCGGCAGCGGCCCGACAACCCAAGTTGCGCTCTTTTTCGGCGGTCGATAGAGTCGAGAGCATCCATGCCCCCCTCCCTGCCCCCCAAGGCCGCCTCACCGGCGGCGGCGCCCGCAGCGCAAGATGAAGAGCAGCGCCGCCACGCCGCGCAGCTGCGCCTGTGGCAGCGCCTGCAGCGGGCCAGCCACGACATCATCTACATCACCCTGCTGCGCGCCGGCGGCGAGCCCTTCGGGGCGCCCTTCGAGCGTGGCCTGCCGTCTCTGACTGCGCGCCTGGTGCGCGCCTTCAAGCAGAGGAGCTTCTTCGCCTTCAACAGCTCGGAGCGCCTGGGGGGGCCGCAGCGGCGCAATAAATTTACCCGTTACGGCGCGGCCACCTACCGCGGACCGCACCGGTCCCTGACGCCGGCCGCCCCTGCGCCAGCCACCGCCATCCAGCGCCTGCTGGGCTTTTGGCGCCGCCGCCGTCCATCGAGGCCATCCTAAGAAACCCGGACCGAGCACCCAGATAGGCGCTCTGGCGACGCGGAGGGTTTTTGAGAAAGCCTTTAGGTGGTGGCCTGCGGTCGCTGGCGGCCCGTGGTCGGACTATGTTTTACTTAGCGGCATGAACCGCGTGCATTTGGCCTCGGCCGACCTCGTGCTTACCGCCCTCTGCAGCCCGACGGCGGCGCAGGCCGCGCGCCTTTTGCCCGTGGTGCGCAGCGTTGGCGCCGGCTCCGACAAGGCAGCAGCGCTGGTGGGCTACTACCTTAGACAGGCGCTCAGCGCCGACGAGCGCTACGAGCTGGCCGACTTGGACAAGGGCCTGGGCAACCTGGACAAAGAGCGCGCCCTGCGCGCCTTCGGCCAGGCCGAAGAGCTGCTGCGGCGCGGCCGCGAAGCCTACGACACCCTCGAGCTGGACGTTGCAGCGGCCACCTTGAGCCAGGCGCTGGGGCGCTTCGAGCACTACGTCGCCTACGTCAACGATTTCGAGAAGCTCGCCGAGGCGCTGATGCTCTTGGGCGCCACCCACGTCCTGCGCGGCGAGGACATGCTGGGAGCCAAACGCCTGGAGCAGGCGGTAGGGATCTATCCGGCCATCGAGCCCGATCCACGCATCTTCAACCCCAGCATGCGCAAGCTCTTCGGCGAGACGGTCGAGCGGGCGCGGGTCAAAGCGATTGGCACCCTGGCCTTGAGCAGCACCCCCAACGCCGCCGAGGTCTACGTCGACGGCCGCTTCGTCGGCGTCACCCCGCTGGCGCTGGGCGAGCTGCGCGAGGGACGCCATTGGTTGCGGGTCGCCACCGACGGCTATCGCCCCTGGGGCAAAGTCGTCGAGGTCGGTGGCCAGACAGAGCTCACCGACAGCGCCCAGCTGCGGCCCATGGCCCGGTTCAACGACTTCGACGAGCAGGTGGAGAAGGCCGCCCTGCAGCTGCAGCGCCAAGAGGCGGTGGTCGCCGGCAGCGCCGCTGTGCAGCTCGGGGACATGGTACAGGCCGAGCAGCTGCTGCTGGCACAGGTGCGGCTCGATGGCGAGAAGGTGCGCCTGCAGCTGCAGCAGGTGGGGCTGAGCGGCAAACGGTCGACCCATCGCGCCTCCCACACCTTTATCTACGACGGTCGCCTGTCGACCTACGAGCGCGAGGTGGTGCCTTTTTGGCAGCAGCAGTTCGGCGATGCGGGCGCCGCCGTCGTCGCCCACGCCGGCGCTGCCGCCCCCGTTGCCAGCGCCACGGCAGCGGCAAGCCAATCGACTGTCGGCGGGCTGATGCATGCCGGCGAGGCGCGCTGTTTGGGCGGCGCCCGCTGCAGCTCGGTCAAATGGGCCACTGTCGGCATCACCGGCGCGGTCGGCGTCGGCCTGATGGCGGTGGGCGGCATCGAGTGGTCGCGGGCCAAGCAAACCGCCAACGACTACGCCAAACAGCTGCAGGTGAGCGCGGCCGCCGCCACCACCGCCGTGCGCGGCAAATCGATCGCGCGCACCGGCGACCTATTCTTCGGCGTCGGCGCCATCGTAAGCCTCACCAGCCTGGCGCTGCTGACCTGGTGGGATCCCACCCCCAATGAGGCCGCCTTCGTCCCCGTGGACAAGGCTTCGGCGCCGGCGCTGAGCCAGCTGCGGCTGCTGCCCCTGCCTGGCGGCGCGCTGCTGGGGGCTGCTGGACGCTTTTAGAGAGGACCTCTTACCTTATGCGCGGTGGTAGGGCTCGCCGCGCAAGAGGGTGTGGGCGCGATAGAGCTGCTCGGCGAGAAGCAGGCGCGCCAGTCGATGGGGCAGCGTCAGGCGCGAGAGCGCCAGGCTTCGCGGTGCGGCTTCACGCACTGCGACACTAAGGCCATCGGCGCCACCGATGACGAAAGCCACCTGGCGCAGGCCCAGGCTGTGCCAACCCTCCAGCTGTGCAGCCAGTGCGGCGGTGGTGGGCTGCTCGCCGCGCTCGTCGAGGGCCACCCACGTCGACGGTGGGTCGCGCGCCAGGGCCGCGAGAAGGCGCTCGCCCTGCTCGGCCGTGCTGCCGTGATCGCGCAGCGCAGCAACCGACACCTTTACGTAGCGTGCCAGGCGCTTTTCGTAGCCGGCCGCCGCCTCGCAGAGGGGGTCGGTGGCCTGACGGCCTACGTAGAGGACTCGGTAGAGCACGCTGCGGCGGCCTCGGCCGCGAC
>JBBSTS010000213.1:0-3415 GCA_038235675.1 Myxococcota bacterium
CCCGCGCCAGCAGCCCCTGTAGCTCGCGGGCGTAGGGGCGCGCCTGCAACATGGCGTCCTGAGCGCGCTTGAACTTCGACGCCGCCACCAGCTTCATCGCTTTGGTGATCTTTTGGGTATTGCGGGTGGTACGGATCCGTTTGCGGATCTCGCGCAGGGCGGCCATCTATGCAGCGCTCGCGGCGTCGGCCGCAGATTGGAAAGTCTCGGCGAAGCTGCTCAGGGCGCGGTGGACGTCCTTGCGGATGGCGTCCGAGAGCTCTCCTTTCGCCTCGATCTGCTCGATGAGCTGCGGCTGCTGCGACTCGACGAAGGTGAGCAGCTCCTGACAGTAACGGCTGACGTCGGCGACCTCGATGTCGCGGATGTAGGTTCTCTGCGTGTCGGGCGACAGCTGGGTGCCAGCATAGAGCTGCAGGATCTGCGCCCCCACCCGCTGCGGTGCGTACTGGCCCTGCTTGAGCATCTCGGTCAGGCGGGCGCCGGCCGCAAGCTGCTCCTGGGTGGCCTTGTCGAGGTCCGAGCCGAACTGCGCGAAGGCCGCCAGCTCGCGGTACTGTGCCAGCGTCAGGCGTAGGGTGCCGGCAACCTTCTTCATCGCCTTGATCTGCGCCGCGCCACCGACGCGCGAGACCGAGATGCCGACGTTGACCGCCGGGCGCTGGCCCGAGAAGAACAGGTCGCTCTCCAAGAAGATCTGCCCGTCGGTGATGGAGATGACGTTGGTGGGGATGTAGGCGGAGACGTCGCCTGCCTGGGTCTCGATGATCGGCAGGGCGGTGAGCGAGCCGGCGCCCTGGGCGTCGCCCATTTTGGCGGCGCGCTCGAGCAGGCGTGAATGGACGTAGAAGACGTCGCCGGGGTAGGCCTCGCGCCCTGGTGGCCGCCGCAAAAGCAGCGACATCTGGCGGTAGGCCACCGCCTGCTTGCTCAAGTCGTCAAAGACGATGAGGGCGTGCTGGCCATGGTCGCGGTAGTACTCGCCGATGCTAACCCCGGTGTAGGGGGAGAGGTACTGCATCGGCGCCGGATCGCCGGCGCTGGCGACCACCACGGTGGTGTAGGCCAGGGCGCCGTGCGCCTTGAGCTTGTCGACCACCTGCGCCACCGTCGACTGCTTCTGACCGATGGCGACGTAGATACATTTCACGCCGGTGTGGCGCTGGTTGATGATGCAGTCCAGGGCGATGGCCGTCTTGCCAGTCTGGCGGTCGCCGATGATCAGCTCGCGCTGGCCACGGCCGATGGGGATCATCGCGTCGATCGCCTTGATGCCGGTCTGCATCGGTTCGTGCACCGACTTGCGCGGCAAGATCCCCGGGGCCTTGGTCTCCAGCTTGGCGCGGTGCTCACTGACGATGGGTCCTAGGCCGTCGACCGGCTGGCCGAGGCAGTTGACCACCCGGCCGAGCAATGCCGGGCCCACCGGCACCTCGGCGATGGTGCCGGTGCGCTTGACCGCATCGCCCTCGCGGATGCTGCTGTCGTCGCCGAGCACGGCGACGCCGACGTTGTCCTGCTCGAGGTTGAGCACCAGTCCGCGCACGCCGCTAGAAAACTCGACCATTTCGCCGGCCATGACGTTGCGCAGGCCATAGAGGCGGGCGATGCCGTCGCCCACCGACAGCACGCTGCCGCTTTCGGCGACCTCGAGCTGTTTTTCGTAGTCGTGGATCTGCTCCTTGATGAGGGTGCTGATCTCTTCTGCTTTAATTTGCATGGCCAAGTACCGCCTGTTTTCGTAAAATGTGCTCGCGCAATCGCGCCAGATGTCCCCGCAGGGTGGTGTCGAAGTAGAAGTCGCCCACCTGCGCGCGCAGGCCGCCCAACAGGGCCGGGTCGACCTCCACCGCCAGCAAGATGGCTTTGCCGGTCGCGCGGTGCAGCGCCGCGCACAGGGCTGCCTGCTGCGCCTCGCTCAGCGGCGCCGCCGCGGTCACCTGCGCCCGCAGCTGCCCAGCGCGTGCCAACGCCAGCTCGCCGATGGCGTCCACCACCGTCGGCAACAGGCTCGCGCGGCCGTTTTTAATCAGCGACCCGACCAGGCGGGTGGCGAGCTGCGACAGCTCCAGGCGCACGAGCAGCGGCGTAAGCACCGCCTGGGCGCGGTGGCGCAGGCGCGGGTTGCGCAACACTTCGCGCAGCAGGGGCTGCGACTCGATGAGGTTTTTGCAGCGCCGCAGGTCGGCGGCCAGGGTCTGCGCCGAGCTGGGGGCGAGGTTGGCGCAGGCTACTTTGGCATAGCGGCGTGCGAGGGTGGTGTTCATCGCGCCACCTCGGCGGCAGGCAGGGCCTGCAGCTGGGCGATGGCTTCGTCGTTGAGGCGCGCGCGGTCGGCGTCGCTCAAGATCCCCGCGAGGCGCACGTCGGCGCCGTGCACCGCCTCGTCCAGCAGCCCCTGGCGCAGGCGCTGCTGCGCCTGGCGGGTAAGGTAGGCAGACTGCGCGGCACCGTCGCGGCCGAGACCTAAGACCTGCGCTTGGGCCTCGGCGACCAGCGCCAGACGTTCACGCTCGCCGTCGGGGGCGCTGCGTGCCCGCATATCACGCACCACCGCGGCGACGGCGGCCCCTGTGTGGCCCCCACCGAGCTGGTCGGGGATTGCGCGGGGGGGGGCGCGGGGGGCAGCGCCGATGGCCGACTTGATGCTGCGGTGGCGGTGGGAGAATGCCGAGCGCAGCGGCCTGGCGGTGGCCCAGGCGAGGCCAGAGAGGAAGAGGGCGGCGTTGATGGCGTGCCAGCCCACCGGCGGGTGCTCGATGCTCCATTGCCAAAAGTTGATCGACGTCATGCGGTGGGGGCGCTCCCGGCGAGTTTGTCGCTCAATGCCTGGGCTAGGGCAGGGACGGCGGCGCGCAGCTCGGCGCCCATGGTCATTTCCTGTGCCTTGAGGCGGGCGCGAACCTCGGCCTGGGCGGCAGCCTGCTCGTTGCGGGCGGCATTGACCAGCGACCGGGCCTCTTCGCGGCCACGGGTGCGGGCGGCCTCGCGCGCTGCGAGGGCTTCGCGGCGGCCGGCCTGCAGTTTGAGGGTGTAGGCCTGGCGGTCGGCGGCGCTCATCTTGTCCAGCTGCGCGACTTCGCGCGCCAGTCCGTGGATGCGGTGCTGACGCTGCTGCAGCACGTGCAGCACGGGCGTAAACAGCCAGGGACCAAAAGTGTTCATCAGCACGACCAGCAGGGCCATCTGAATAAGCAGGGTGACGTCGAGATCCATGGAGGGCACAGCTCTTAACGCTCCCCCCCGTCAGCCGTCAAGGGCAAGGCTGCGCCCGCAGCCATGGATCTAATGCGGCAGAGGGGATAACAGGCCGAGAGGATGGACCGAGAAAATCAGGCCCGCATGTGGCAGCAGTTTGGGCGCACCTCGGCCCTGGGGATCGAAATCGTCTGCGCCGTGGTGCTCGGCACCCTAG
>JBBSTS010000214.1:0-3413 GCA_038235675.1 Myxococcota bacterium
GGTTTGTCGCCGGGGTGGGGGCGGCCGCTTTGGGCGTCGGCCGGGCGCTGCGCCGGCGCAGCCGAGGCGGCGACGGCGCCGGGTAGGCGCAGGCGCGCCACCGGCGCGAAGCTGCGGCGATGGATGGGGCAGGGGCCCAGGCGCCGCAGCGCCTCCAGGGGGTGGGCGGTGCCGTAGCCCTTGTGGGCGGCGAAGCCGTAGCCGGGATAGGTCTTGTCGAAGGCGACCATCAGCGCATCGCGGTGTACCTTGGCGAGGATGCTGGCGGCGGCGATGCTCTGCGAGCGGCCGTCGCCGCCGATGAGCGCCGTCTGGCGGCAGGGGAGGCCCCGCAGGGTGTGGGCGTCGACCAAGGCGTGCAGGCCGCTGGGGTCCGCGGCGTCGCGGCCGAGGTGGGCGGCGACGCCCAGCAGGGCGCGGCGCATCGCCAGCAGGCAGGCCTGGCGGATATTATGCGCGTCGATCTCCGCCTCGCTGGCCTGCGCCACGCAGCGCGCCAGGGCGGTGCGCTCGATGACCGTCGCCAGCGCCGTGCGCGCTTTGGCGCTGAGCTGCTTGGAGTCGTCGATGCCGGCCAACGAGGTGTTCTGCGGCAGGACCACCGCCGCGGCCACCACCGGCCCGGCCAAGGGGCCGGCGCCCGCCTCGTCGATGCCGGCGACGAAGCGCACCCCGGAGGCGCCGAGCTGGCGCTCGAAGTGCAACATGCTCCACAGGCGGGCGGCCTCGGCGGCGACAGGGCGCTTAGATGGCATAGCTTTTTCCTGGGTTCATGATGTTTTGGGGATCGAAGAGGGACTTGATCCGGCGTTGCCAGAGCAGCGACACCGGGTCAAACTCGATGTCGATGGCGCAGCGCTTGGTCAGCCCCAGGCCGTGCTCGCCGCTGACCGTGCCGCCCACCCCCACCGCCCAGCGATAGAGCTGCAGGCGGACGTCGGCCGCGGCGTGGCGCTGGGCGGCGTCGGCACAGAGCAAGTTGACGTGCAAATTGCCGTCGCCCATGTGCCCGTAAGCGCTGGCCGACAGGCCGGCCGCCGTCGCCAGCCGCTGCGCCTGTGCCAACAACTCTGGCATGCGGCTGCGGGGCACCGCGATGTCGTCGGAGATCTTCTGCGGAAAGAGCTTCTTGAGGGCCTGCGACACCTGCCGGCGGGCGCCGCGCATCGCCTCGGCCTCGTCGGCATGGGCAGCCAGGCGGCAGGCCAGGGGCCGCGCCACCTCGCACAGCCGTTGCATCTGTGCCCGCGCCGCCTGCGGGTCGTCGGCGTCGGTTTCCACCAGCAGCGCCGTCGGGGTGCTGGGCATAGGCCAAGAAGCCTGCCCGTGGACCTCGTGGAGGGCCTGCAGCGCCGGGGCATCGAGCAGCTCCAGCATCCGCGGCAGCAGGCCGGCGGCGAAGATGCGCGAGCCGGCGAGGCTGGCGGCAGCGGGATCGTCGAACCCCAGCCAGGCCGTCTGCACGCCGCGCGGCGACGGCACCAGGTGCAGCGTCGCCTCGGTGATGAGCCCCAAGGTGCCCTCGGAGCCAACGAACAGCGGCGCCATCGCCAGGCCGGCGACACCCTTTTGACACTGCCGGCCGGTGCGCAGCACCTCGCCGCCGGCGAGGACCACCTCCAGCCCCCAGACGTAGCGCTGGGTGACGCCATATTTGACCGCCCGCGGGCCGCCGGCGTTGGTGGCGATGTTGCCGCCCAGGGAGGAAGTGGCCCAGCTGGCCGGATCGGGTGGGTACATCAGCCCGGCCTCGCCGGCGGCCTCGTCCAAGGCGGCGGTGATGAGGCCCGGCTGCACGACGGCGAGCTGGTCGGCGGGACGTAGCTGCAGAAGCGAGCGCATCTGGCTCAGGTCGACGACCACCTGCCCGGCGGCCGGAATGCAGCCGCCGGCCTTGCCGGTACCGGCGCCGCGCGGCACCAGCGCGACGCCAAACTCCTGTGCCGCCGCCGCCACCGCCGACACCTCGGCGGTGGTCTGCGGCAGGACGTGGGCGTCGGCAACGCCCTCGGGGGCGTGCGAGGCGTCGCGGGCCAGGGCCGCGGCCGCCACCGGGTCGGCGGCGAGGTCCCGCAGGCGCTCGCCCAAGCGCGGCGCCAAACGACAAAAAAAATTATCTAGGGCCGCCGCGCGCGCCATATCAATCGCCTTCCCTGCTTTTTTGGCGAGCTGGTGGCCGCGCCGTACTCTTTACGCCATGACGTCGTCTGCCCCCACCCAAGAGCTTGCTGGCCGCGCCGAGGCCCTGCGGGCGACGCTGACGCGCCACCGTGGTGAAAAACATCTCATCGCCATCAGGGGCTACCCCGACCCAGACAGTATAGGCAGCGCGCTGGCGCACGCCTACCTTTGTGAGCATTTCGCCATCGAGGCGACGGTGCTTTATTTCGACGACATCTCGCATCAAGAAAATCGTGCGCTGGTAAAAAAATTGGCCATCGAGATGGTGCGCTATTCTCCAGGCGTCGACCTGCGCCCCTTCGCGGCCATCGTTTTGGTCGACACGCAGCTGGTCGATTTGCCCGGCGAAGCCCAGGCGCTGCCGCGGCTGTGCGTCGTCGACCACCACAAGCAGCTTGCCGATCTGCGGGCCGAATTCGTCGACGTGCGCGAGGACGCCGGCTCCACCTGCTCCATCTACGCCGAGTACCTCGAGGCTGGCCTGGCACCGATGGAGGAAGCCAACCCCACCTGCGGCAAGCTGGCCTCGGCATTGCTCTACGGCATTCGCTCCGACACCGACAGCTACCTGCTGGCGCGCAGCTTGGATTACCGCAGCGCCGCCTTTTTGGCCCCCTTCGCCGATCACGAGCTGCTGCTGAGCATCTCCATGCAGAGCATCTCGCCGCGCACCATGGAGATCACCCAGCGTGCCTACGCCAACAAGGTGGTCGCCGACACGTTTTTGATCTCCGGCGTCGGCTACGTGCGCGACGAGGACCGCGACGGCATCGGCCAGGCGGCCGATTACCTGCTGCGGCGCGAGGGGATCGATACGGTGATCTGCTACGGCATCGTCAACAATGCCTTTATCGACGGCTCGCTGCGTACCACCAGCGCGGTGGTCGACCCCGACCCCTTCATCAAAGAGTTTTTAGGCAAAGACGCCCATCAAGTCCCCTTCGGCGGCGGCCGCGCCAACAAGGGCGCCTTCAAGATCCCGCTGGGACCGCTGGCGGCCTGCAGCGAGCGCGACCTGCTGTGGCGCACGGTGCAGCGCGCGATCGAGGACTTGTTTTTTCACAAGGTGGGGATCAGCCGCCCGAACGGCTGAAGGCAGCACGCTCGGAAGTTTTTGGGCCCTAGGTGGGTGGGCGGCGGCCTGCAGGCCGCCGCCGCCCCGGCGTTGGCCGCCGACTCGACCCTGTCGCGCATGGCCAGGTTGCGTGGCTGATCCACGTCGGTGCCCTTCA
>JBBSTS010000215.1:0-3399 GCA_038235675.1 Myxococcota bacterium
CTTTTCTTTTTCCGCGTACTCACCGGTGACCAAATTTTGCGGTACTTCGAACCTGTTGGCGGCCTTGGCCGCCACCATCATCGTGTTGAAGGTGGCCAGCATCGGGCTCGCCGCCTGGCGGTGGTTTGCAAGTGCCTGTTGGTAAAGCATCATCGTCTCCGGCGGTACCAAGCTCTTCGCAGCCTGAGCACAGCTCAAGCTCAGTCCCCCGGGCGGCGTCGGCCCCGCCTGGTTTGGCGTGCGCGGCGCCAGCACTTGGCTGGCAATATCGATCAAGAGGTCGCGATCTTTGTCTGACAGGTTGGCCACCGACTCGCCGTGCGCCTGCAGGGTCTCGGCAACCTGTTTGGCCAGGACCTCGTCTTTGGGCGGGCGGCTGCTAAAGAATCCGGTTTTTGGGGCGAGGGCTTTGGAGAGGGCAGCAATTGAAGTCATGCGGACAATTCTTCCATCAGGTATCGTACCGAGTGCGTCCCGGCAAAGAGTCCAACGCCCCGAGCGCAAGGGTTATTCCCCAAGGATGCGATTGCCCTAGAGTTGGCTTTGGAGGCACTATCGTGCCATGAAATTCGCCCTTTGCCTCGCTGCGCGCAGCCTGCTGTTTCTGCTCCTCGCCTCCGCCTGTGCCCCTGCTTCTGTGCCGTCGGCCGCCGCGGACGCGGCAGGCGACGCCTCGGCGCGGGCACCTTTGGTTGCCAACCCCGGCTTCGAAACCGGGACTCTGAGCCCCTGGGCGACGCAGGTGGCCCTCAACAGCAACGGGCTGCTGCGCCAGCCGCCGACGGACCTCGCCGACCTGCAGCTCAGCGCGGGCGGCAACGACCTCACCCAGGTGCTCTCAGCCGCCACCATCGCCGCGGTCACGGTGCCGCCACTGAGCGCCGCCAGCCGCCTGCGCTACCCGCGCTACGGCAGCAGCGCGGCCCTCATCAACACCCTCGGCAAAAACCGCAGCGTCAACGCCCTGTCGCAAACCTTTACCCTGGACGCCGCCGACATGGACCCCCTCGACGGCCGCCTGCACCTGCGTGCCGCCGTCGCCGGGGTGCTGCAGACGGGCCACCCCAACCTCCAAACGGCCTACGTCTTCGCCAGCCTGCAGAATTCCTCGGCCGGCGGCGATACCTTGGCGACGTTTTACAACGATGGCGTTTTGCCATCGGTGCCCTACCTCGCCGACGGCAACAACTTCTACTCCAATTGGCAGCTGCTCGATTTGGTCGCCAACCCCGGCACCTTACACGTGGGCGACAGCGTTCTGCTCACGTTGGTCGGCGCTGGCTGCCAGGCCGGCGGCCACTACGGCAGCCTGCTGGTCGACGGGGTCGGCAGCTTTTTGCCGGGCCTTGGCCTCACCGGCACCGCCCCCCAGCAGGTGGGCCCCGGCGGCACCCTCACCTATCGCCTGCGCCTGAGCAATTACGGCAGCGCCCTGGTGGCTGCCCCGCAGGTAAGCCTGCAGCTGCCGGCCGGCACGACTTTTAGCCACCTCGACACGGTGGGCACGCAGGCATGTCAGCTCCCCGACGCCAACGGCCTGATGGTCTGCAGCTTCCCGCCGCTGGCAACCGCCAACAGCGTCGGCTTCGCCCTCAGCGTGCAGGTGCCCTCCGGTGCCAGCAGCCCCATCGTCCTCAACGATTACACCGCAGCCGGCGAGGGCTTGCCGCCGCTCAGTGGGCCCATCGTGCAGTCAGCGATCAACGCCAACGTCTTGGTCGACCTACAGGCCAGCCTGTCCACCCAGCATGCCGCGGTGACGCTCGGCGACAGCATCGATCTGATCCTGCGGGTGGCCAATGCCGGACCGGCGGCGGTCAGCGGCGCGCAGCTCGCCGATCAGCTGCCGCCGCAGTGGAGCGACGTGCGCTGGACCTGCTATCCCGACGCCGGCGTCTCCTGCTCCGCCTCGGGGGGCAGCGGCAGCCTGAGCACCGCGCTCGACATGCCGGCGGGCAGCGGCGTCACCTGCGGCATCCACGCCACCGTGAGCAGCGGACCCCGAGCCTCCTACCAGGCAACCCTCACCGCCCCCAGCGGCGTCGTCGACGCCGACGCGCGCAACGACCGCGCCGCCCTCGACATCCAGGTGGGCCCCACCCGCACGCTGACGCTGTGGAAGAACGCCCCGGGGCGGGTGGTGAGCACGCCTTTGGCACTCGACTGCGGCGCCAACTGCGACAGCCAGAGCAGCAAATTTTTGCAGGGTGGCACCCTGACCCTGACGGCCATGCCCAGCGCCGGCGCCACCTTCTTGGGCTGGACCGGCGGCGCCTGCGTCGGCACCGTCAACCCCTGCGTCCTCACCGCCAGCGCCGACGTCGTCGTCGGCGCCTACTTTTCGACCGACCCCAGCCCCTGCACCAGCGACGCCAGCTGCCGAGCGCGCGTGCCCAGCAGCTACTGCGACGCCAAGCTGGCGACCTGCAACGCCAAGCTGCCCACCGGCATGGCCCTGCCTGGCGACGGCGTCCACACCCCCTGCACGCTCGCCGCCAACACCAGCTGCCGCACCGGCTGGTGCAACGACGATGCGGGGACCTGCGCCGCCCCGGCCAGCGCCCCGTGTCAAACCAACAGCATGTGCAACGCCAACGTCTGCGCCGCCGACGGCATGTGCGGCCTGCCCGACGGCGCGGGGACCTGCAATGCCGGCAACGGCGCACAGCTGTGCCGCTCGCACGCCTGCGGCATCGGCGGCAGCTGCAACGTCGGCCGCGCCGGCGCTTGCCAGCGCGATGCTGAATGTCCGCCGCACTTCTACTGCGACGGAGGGACCCGCGCCTGCGTCGCGGGGCTCCCCAACGGCCAGCCCATCCCCATCGACGGCCTGCACAACGGCGTCTGCAGCACCACCAGCGGCGTGGTCTGCGATTCCGGCGCCTGCAACGCCGAAACCCAGCTTTGTGCCCGCGCCAACGGCCAGATCTGCAGCCTCGACGACGACTGTGCCGCCAGTGCCTGCGCCCCCACCGACGGCCTCTGCGGCAGGGTCAACCTCAGCGCCTGCGGCGTCGGCAGCACCTGTCGCAGCAATGTCTGCGCCGCCGACAATCTCTGCGGCCAAGTCGACAACCGCAGCTGTCAGGGCGACGCCGCCTGTCGCAGCGGCGCCTGTTTGGAGGGACAATGCGCCAGCCCTGGCGCCCGGACGGCGGGGCATGGACTGCTGAGTGGCTGCCAGACCGGCGGGCTATCCAGCAGCGGGCTTTTGGGCCTGCTGGCCCTCTGCGGCCGGCGACGCCCGCGACGGGGAAATAAGTTTGGCACCCTTCTTTTGCTGCTGGGACTGCTGAGTTTGGCGGCGCCGGCACGGGCCGCCGAGGAGGGCTTTGGCGTCGACCTGCGGGTCGCCGCCCCCGCCGGCAGCCGCTGGACGATGCTCGACTCACTCGGCGA
>JBBSTS010000216.1:0-3395 GCA_038235675.1 Myxococcota bacterium
ACGCGGCCCAAGATCCGGCCGCGCCGCCGGCGTGCATCCTCGCACGCGACAGCTACCGCACCGTCCTCGCGTTGGCCGACCTGGAGGAGATCCTCGCCCACGTCTGCCGCGTCAAACGCCTCAGCGTCGACTTGGAAACCACCTCTCTCAATGCCGCCGCCGCCGACATCGTCGGCGTGGCGCTGGCCGCGCCAGGCATGGTGCCGGCCTACGTGCCGCTGACACACACCTATTTGGGCGTCCCCAAGCAGCTTCCCGTCGAGGCGGTGCTGCAGGCTTTGGCGCCGGTGCTCGGCGACGTCCGCATCGGCAAGGTCGGCCAGCACATCAAGTACGACAGCGTCGTCTTGGCGCGCGCCGGCGTCGCACTGCGCGGCATCGTCGACGACTCGCTGGTGGCCGCCTACGTCGTCGACCCGGTGCGCCCCTCTTTTAGCCTCGACGCCCTCTCACGCGATTTGCTGGGCCACGCCACCCTCACCTACAGCGACGTCTGCGGCAGCGGCAAAAACAAACGCGGCTTCGACTCGGTCGAGCTGGCGCAGGCCACCGCCTATGCCGCGGAGGATGCCGACGTCGCCCTGCGCCTGTGCGATGCGCTGGCGCCGCAGCTGCAGGCGGCCGGCGGCCAAAAGATCTACCGCGACATCGAGATGCCGTTGGTGGAGGTGCTCGCGGCGATGGAGGCACGCGGGGTGCTGGTGGACGTCGCCCACCTGCGGCGCCTGCACGAAGAGTTCGGCCGCCGCCTGGCGGTGATCGAGGAACAGGCCTTCAGCATGATCGGCCATCCCATCAACCTCGACTCCCCCAAACAGCTGGCGCAGCTGTTCTTCGTCGAGCTCGGCTATGTGCCCGAGAAAAAGACCAAGACCGGCTTCTCCACCGACCAGGGGGTGCTGGAAAACTTGGCCAAGTCGCACGCCCTGCCGCAGGTGATCCTACAACACCGCCTGCTGACCAAGCTGCGCTCCACCTACGTCGACGCACTGCCGCGCATGGTGCTCAAGGACAGTGGCCGCGTCCACACCCACTACAACCAGGCCGGCACCGCCACCGGCCGGCTGTCGAGCGCCGATCCCAACCTGCAAAACATTCCCATCCGCAGCGACGACGGCCGGCGGATCCGCAGCGCCTTCGTGGCCCCGCCCGGATGGCGACTGATCAGCGCCGACTATTCGCAGGTGGAGCTGCGCCTGATGGCCCACCTCTCCGAAGACGAGGCCTTCGTCGAGGCCTTTATCCGCGGCGAGGACATCCATGCCCGCACCGCCCGGGAAATATTAGGAAACCTCGAAGCCTCCGACGCCGAGAAGCGTCGCCGCGCCAAGGCGATAAACTTCGGCATCCTCTACGGCCTCAGCGAATTTGGCCTGGCGCGCCAGCTGCACATCCCGCGGGCCGAGGCACACGCGTACATCAGCGCCTATTTCGCCCGCTACCCGCGCATCCGCGGCTACCTCGACGACACCATCGAGAAAGGTCGCCGTTTGGGCTTCGTCGCCACCCTCACCGGCCGCCGGCGCTACCTGCCCAATTTGCGCAGCCACAACGGCAACCTGCGCCAAGCGGCCGAGCGCATCGCCATGAACACCCCCATCCAGGGAAGCGCCGCCGACCTCATCAAGATGGCGATGTTGACCGTCCACCTGCAGCTTGCCGAGCGTAAGCTGCAGGCCCGCCTGATCCTGCAGGTGCACGATGAGTTGGTGGTCGAGGCGCCCGCCGACGAGGTGGACGCGGTCACCGACCTGCTGCGCCAGGCGATGAGCCAGGTGATGCCGCTGCGGGTGCCGCTGGACGTCGAGGTGGGAGTGGGAGAGAATTGGGCCGATGCCCACTGATCCCTGCTCCACCGGTCCGAAGGCGACGCCATGAGCGGCGGCAGCGGCGCCTTTTTGCTGGCGATTTGGTTGGCCACGTTGGCGCCCCGGCAGGCGGCCGCCGATGCCGGCGAGCTGAGCCTCGGCGCCACCCTACAGGGACAGCTCAACCCGGCGCAGCCCACCTTGGCCCTCGCCCTCCAGGCGCAGGCCGACGTGGGCCTGAGCGAGCTCTTTTCGGCCCGCCTGCAGGCAGGGCCGGTGTGGTCGCCGACGACGGGGCAGGTCCGCGCCGACGTGGGCCTGGCGACGGTGTTGGCCCTCGACGCCGTGGCCTGGGTGCCGGCGGCATGGGTGGACGTGGGCTGGCAGGGGCCCCACGGCGGCTGGCGCTTCGGCGGCGGCCTGGAGCTGCGCCGCTTCTTCGCCCGCCAGCAGGCGTGGCTGCTGCAGCTGGGTGGCCGCTGGCGCCATGGCGCGGCGGAGATCCTCGTCGCCGCAGGGAGCACCTTTGCCTTCTGAGCCGGCCTTCGCCCCCTACATGGCCCTGGCCTACGTGGTCGTCGAAATCGCCAGCCGCGGCGCCCTGATGCGCTGGCTGGGGCGTCACCTCTGCCGCGCCCTGATCCTGATGGACTTGGGGATCTACGCGCTGCTGCGCAAGATTGTCCGCCCGGACTACGAGGTGCGCGGCCAGTGCGACCAGCGCGGCGTCTGTTGTCAGCACATCGTCAGCGACCCACCCCGGTGGCTCAAGCGCGGCTGGCCACTGCGGCTGTACGTGGCCTTTCACGCCACCTGGCACAACTTCTTCGTCGTCGCACGCGGCCCCAACGACGAGGTGATCTTCTCCTGCAATCACCTGCAGAGCGACGGCCGCTGTGGGATCTGGCGCTTCCGCCCCCGCTTGTGCCGCGACTACCCCCTCAGGCCGATCTTTGGCATCCCCAAGGTACTGCCGGGCTGCGGCTTCGTGGTGGTGCCGCGGCGGGTGGCGCAGATGCAGCGACGCCCTGCCTTGCGGGTGCTCAACCCACGCTTCGCCGTCCACCATCCGACGCCGCCGCAGCGGCCGCCAGGCGAGCTGGAGCGCCCCGAAGACTACCATTTCGTCCCCAGCCCGCCAGAATAAGCCCGAGGGCTTCTTGCAAGGTCGCAAGGATCCCTGCAACGGCCAAGGCTCTTGCTTGCACGATCCTGGCCATCTGCGGATCATCAGCAAAAGCTTTGGTGTACCGCGATATTTCAGCAAGATATTGCCGCTGCGCGATCTTCTCCAACGCGTCGTGGCGATTAGAGCAGGGGCCGATGAACCGCTCCATGATGTCGCGTAGAACAACGAGAGCCTGCGGATTTTTAAGGCGCATCGCGATTGCCTTTTCCAGGTCGCGACGGCAATTCAATAGCCACTCAGGATTGATGCGTTGTAACTATTCACCGATGATTGAAGCATGATTGAACTCTCCTAGCAGAACCGACGTAGGGCAGTGGGACGGTGGCGGCGACTCAGCCCGTCGCGGGCCTTTCTTCGACCGCCGACAGCGATTGAGCTACACTCCGCAGTCCGCACTC
>JBBSTS010000217.1:0-3384 GCA_038235675.1 Myxococcota bacterium
AGCCGCCACAACGGCGACACCGCCGAAGCCGACGCGGCCCACAGCGATCACCTGGCGCGCGAGTTCTTCGCCAAAATGAAGGTCCAGCTGGGGATCGAAGATTAGTGCCCCGCAGCGCGCCGATTGACCAGGTGCGCGACCGGCCCTTCAGCCACGAGGGCCGAAAAAAAGACCAGGGCTCCGCCCGTCATTTCGCTGGGCAGCATGGCCTGGCCGTGCAGCACCCAGGCCAGCGCTGCCGCAAAGAGCGGTTCGGTGGCGAAGATGAAGGCTGCCTGGGTGGCGGGGGTACGCGCCTGACCCCACAGCTGCCCCAAAAAGCAGAGGGCCGAGGCCACCACCCCCAAATAGGCGAGCAGCGCATAGCTGTGCGCCTCGAAGGGCGGCGCCCTCTGGCCTGCCGCCAACATGCCCATGAGGCTCAGCACCGCCACCGCCCCCAGCTCGGCGACCAGCAGCGGCAGCAGTGGCTGGCCTTCGGCGAGGTGCTCGAGGGCAACGATTTGGAAGGAGAACGCCAGCGCCCCCAGTGCGGCCAGCCCATCGCCTAGGGCGCTGGCGGCCACGGCACTGCCGTCGGCGAGGGGCCCGTCGCTCCCCTGCAGCAGCAGCCCCATCCCCGTGAGGGCGCAGGCCATGGCCAAGAGGGTGCTGCGGCTGGGCGCCTGGCGCCGCTTCAGGGCACTGAGAAGCGGCACCAGGACGGTAATGAGGGAGGTGCAGAAGGCACAGTGGGCCTCGCTGGTGGCGCGCATCGCCAGGGTCTGCAGGGCGAAGCCCAAGAAGGCGAAAAACCCCAAAAAAGCGCCATCCTGCAGCGCCCGTCGGCCGCCACTTACGCGCTGTACCAAAAGCAGTGGGAGTAAGACGGCGGTGCCGAGTCCGAAGCGGTAGGCCATCAGTGGCCAGGGCAGCCAGCTGGCCTGCATGTCGGCCATGACCACGAAGGTTGTTCCCCAGGCCGCCGTGATCGCCAACAGGCACGCCTGTCCGAGGTGTCTGGTCACTTGGCAAAACCCTCGAAGTGTGGTGAGGCTGCGCGCATGCGCCTGCTGTGTTGGAACGTCAACTCGATCGTCACGCGCCTACCCCGCTTGCTGGCGGCTCTGCAGGCGCACCGTCCGGACGTGGTGTGTCTGCAGGAAACCAAGGTGGTCGACGAGAAGTTCCCCACCGCCCCCTTGGCGGCGTTGGGTTACCACGCCGTGGTGCATGGCCAACGGTGTTACAACGGGGTGGCCATCCTTGCCAAGCAGCCCTTGACCGACGTCTGCGAGGGCTTCGCCGATCCCACCTTGGACGCCCAGGCCCGCCTCTTGCGCGCGCGCATGGGCGAGCTCCAGATCGTCTGCGCCTACGTCCCCAACGGCAGCCAAGTCGGCAGCGACAAATTCGCCTACAAGCTGGCCTGGCTGCGCCGTCTGCGCCAGTCTTTGGTGCAGAGCCACCGTCCCCAAGACCGCCTCATCCTCTGCGGCGACTTCAACGTCGCCCCCCGCGACAGCGACGTCGCCGAGCCCGAGTCTTGGTCTCAGAGCGTCCTGTGCCACCCGCAAACCCGCGCCGCCTTCGCCGATCTCCTAAGCTGGGGCCTCACCGACACCGGCGCGCAAACCTTCCCCAACGGCGGCACCTACACCTGGTGGGACTACCGCGCCTTGAGCTTTCCCCGCAACAACGGCCTACGCATCGACCACATCCTCTGCACCGCCCCTCAAATGACCCACTACAAAACCCAAACCATAGACCGCCCCGGCCGCCGCCCAAGCGCCCATCCCACAAAACCCTCCGACCACGCCGCCCTCATCGCCGACTTCAACTAAAGAAACCAAATTGCAGCCCCAATCCTCTACCCGCCCAATACCCGAAGAGCGGGAGGTCGGGGGGCGCGCTCGGGGTGCAGCCCCAAAGCAATACTTTTTTGCTGCGCCGCTCCCGAACGTGGGGCGGGAGGGGATCGTGGCCGGCGGGCGAAAAAAGTCCCGCGACGGGCTGGACCCCGAGCGCGCCCCCCGACCTCCCGCGCCGAAGGAGCTCTAAACAGCCTCCCCAAGCTGCCCACAAGCCGCCGCAATATCCTGCCCTCGCGGCGTCCTCACCAACGCATGCATCCCTGCCCGCCTCAAAATCCCTTGAAAGGACGCCACCCGCGCCGCCGTGGGCGGCAAAAACGGCGTTTCATCGTGCGGATTAAGCGGCAGAAGATTAAGCTTGCAGGTCAGCCCCTGCAGCAGGCCTGGCAAACGCCGAGCATCCTCATCGCTGTCGTTGATCCCGCCCAGCAACACATACTCCATGGTGATCGCCCGCCGCGGCCGCAATGGATAGGCCCGGGCCGCATCTAAAAGCTCCGCCAGCGGCCACTTTTTGTTGATCGGCATGATCCGTGTCCGCGTCACGTCATCACTGGCGTTAAGCGAGATCGCCAGCTGGATCGGCAGCTCGCCACTGCGCGCCAGATCCCCCAGCTCCCGCAGCCGCGGCACGATCCCCGAGGTCGACACGGTGAGCCGTCGGCTGGAGAACGCCATTCCCAAAGGATGCAGCAGGATCCGCATCGCGTCGGTGACCTGCGCGAAGTTGAGCAGCGGCTCGCCCATGCCCATAAAGACGATGTTGGTCAGCCGCGCCCCGTCACCCAGGGGTTCGACGTCGCGCTGCACGGCAACCACCTGGCCGACGATCTCGGCGGCGCTCAGGTTGCGGTTGCGCTTGATGGAGGCGGTGAAGCAGAATTTACAGCCCACCGAGCAGCCGGTTTGGCTGGAGATGCACAGGGTGTTGGTGTTCTCGCCCCCTACTTCGGGAAGGTAGACGGCTTCGAAGGCGCTGCCGTCGGCCGCCAAATAGCGGTACTTGCGGGTGCCGTCCCGCGACACCTGGCACTGGTCCACCCGCGGCAGATCGAGGCAGAAGCGCTCGGCGAAGCTCTGCCGCAGCGGCTTGCTCAGATCGGTCATCGCGTCGAAGCTGCGCACCCGCCTGGCGAACAGGGCGGCAAACAGTTGGGTGGCACGAAAACGGGGCAGCTTCCATGACGCCATGCGTTCTTCGAGCTCGGCGAGGGTGCAGCCAAACAGGTTGACGCGGCTTAGATCGACGGTGGGGGCAGCAGCGGCATGAAGTAGGGAGCTCATCGCGGCGGAAGGGTACGGGGGCCTTCGGCGCTTGGCAAGGGGGCGCGCATCAGCACGCCACGACGGCCGGATCCTGGCGCGCTCGCCTTGTCGCACTGCCTCGCACAAAATTTGTGGGCCTATGTCCTCCATGTCATCGTCGATGTCGTAGCCTACCGTGTCGCAGCAGCTTTACCAGGCAAGGCGCGACCTTTACCCAGTGACGAGTACCGCATGCCAAGCCCCGACACCGCCGCCATCGCCGACC
>JBBSTS010000218.1:0-3359 GCA_038235675.1 Myxococcota bacterium
GACGTCGGCCGCGGTGGCACCGGGCGAGCCGTCGAGCGTGACCGGCAGGACCTCGGCGAGCGGGGGGTTCGCGTACCCGCCCGCGACGAAGGAGTTCTGGCCGCCCACCATGATGAGCCCCAAGCCTCCGGCGACGGCCTGGCGCAGGTTGGGCAAATACTGGGCCATGTTAAAGGGCCGGTAGTCGAAGTTTTGCAGCACCACCGCGTCGAAAGTGGCCAGCTCGCGGGTGAAGAGTTGGTCGACGGGAAACGGAATGAGGGAGAGCTCCTGCTCGGAGATGCTGGCATCCGACGTAGGCGTGCGCAGGATGAAAAAAGAGACCAGGTCAACGTTGGGGCTCTCCTTGAGGTGCTGGCGCAGAAAGCGCGCGTCCCAGCTGGGGCGGCCGGCCACCTGCAGCACCCGCAGCTTGTCGCGGTGGACGGTGACCGCCAGGTGCTGGCGGTTGTTGGCGAGGGTTGCCTCGCCAGGCTGCTCGGCGACGTCGACCGAGTAGACGACGTCGCCGAGGGCATAGGGTTTGTCGGTGAAGGTGACCACCTGCGCCGCGTCGGCGGCCAAAAACAGCGTCTGCTCACTGAGGGGTTTGCCGTCGCGACACCAGCGCAGGCGGGCACGCAGGGCGCCGAAGCCGCGGCTGTGGATGGTGGCGCGCAGCTGCACGCTGTTGTGCAAGAAGGCGAACGGATCGCCCTCCAGCGGCGCGATGCGCAAGTCTTTGGGTGGCGGTGTCGCTGTGGCGACTTCCATGGCGTTGACCGGCACGCCGAGCTGGCGAAGTCGTTGCGCTGCCGTCGCGTGCAAACCGTCACCGCCTTCGTCGGCGGCCAGGGCGCCGTCGTCGACGCCGTCTGAGAGCAGCAACATGCCGGCCAAGGGGCGTGCCTCTTTGCCGGCCGCCAGGGGCCGCTGCAGTGCCGCCCACAGGTCGCTGGCGTCGCCCATGGGCGGCACCTGAGGGTCTTGCAGCGCGGCCTGCGGCCGCGGGCCGTCGAGGTCGTAAAACTCTACGTCCATCGTTGCCTGGAGGGCTGCTTGCGCCGCGCCGCCGCGGCGCAGAAATTCGTCGACGCGCTCAGCGCGGCTGTGGCCATCGCCATCGCCGCTAGGCAGGCCCATGCTGGCCGAGCGGTCGACGATGACCGCCAGGCGGCTGCGCTGCGGCTGCTGCCAGCGGCGCAGCAGGGCGGGCTGCAGCAGCAGGCAGAAGATGCCGGCGGTGGTGGCCAGGCGCAGGGCGATGAGCGTCGTCCGCAGGCGGCCACGGGGCAGCCGCCGCAGCGCCAGCCAGGCGCTGCCAAAAAGAGCCAGGCCAAGCGCCAACAACAGCGTCGGTGGCCACGGCGTGGTCCACAGCCAGGTGGTGTGCACGGCCATCAGTGGCGGCGCTTGAGCAAGAAGGGGAGGTGGACCTGGTCATCTTTGTAGTCCAAGCACAGGGCGTAGAATAAGGCGTTGATGGCCAGGCGCAGGTGGGTCTCGCGATCCATGCCCTGCGCGGCGACCTCCACCTGCCAGGCGCCGAAGGCGTCGCGCGCCAGGCTGCCAGCCAAATCATCGCGATCCACCACCACTGCCAGGCGGCCATCGACGCTGGCCCCCTGCAGTTCGGGACGCTGCGTGCCGCTGCGCGGCATCAAGTAAAAGGCGCGCAGCATGACGTGGTCCAGCGGCAGCGGCGCCAGGCTCACCGGCACCCCCTGCGGCTGCGGCAGCTCGGCGAGCAGGGCCTGTAGCTGTGCCCGGGCGCCGCGATAAAAGGGGCCGGCGCGGCGGCCGTCGGCGGCATCCAGCCAGAGACTGCCGCCCGCCTGCAGGTAGTGGCGCAGGTTGGCGACGGCGGCCGGGGACAGCGGCAAAAAAGCACCGTCGCCGTGCCAAAACACCTGCGGCTGCTCGAACAGCCGCGGCGATGCCGGGTCGACGTGCACCACCTGGAGGTCGATCGCCAGGCTGGTGCGCCGCCGCAGCTCCCAGGCCAGCTTCTGCAGGCCGCCCGTGGGGGAGGGGGAGTACCCGGCGGGCTGCAGCACCGCCAAGTGCAGGTCGTACGGGGGCGGCGGCGCCGCGCGGCTGGCGGCGACGGGGAGCAGCAGAAGCCCCAGAGGCAGCAAAAGGCGCAGGTGCCGCAGGGCACCGCGGCAAAAAAGCTGGCGGATGGGTGGCCTTCGCACTCACGCTGACTTACCAGCGGCGCGCGCGGCACGCAAAAGGTCGCCTTCAGCGGGCGGCCGCGGCGGCATTTGCTCATCCGCACGGCCGCTGGTAAGAGCGCGCCGCCTGTTCGTACACATCGGATTAGCGGAGGATGAGACTTCATGACAGAGCCATCGACGGCGGCCAAGTCGCCCACCCGCAAGCGGGTCAGCAAGGCCAAGCCAAAGAGCAAGGCGAAACCCAAGGCCAAAGCCGCCGCCGCCCCGACTCGCCGAGCAGGCAGCTCGCGCGCCCTGGTGGTGGTCGAGTCGCCTGCCAAGGCCAAGACGATCAAGAAGTACCTGGGTGCGGGCTTCATCGTCAAAGCGTCGGTGGGGCACGTCAAAGACTTGCCCAAGAGCAAGCTCAGCGTCGACCTCGACGACCGCTTCACGCCGCACTACGAGGTGATCCGCGGCAAGAGCAAGGTGATTAAGGAGATCAAGGACGCCGCCCGCACCGTCGACAAGATCTACCTCGCCCCCGACCCCGACCGTGAGGGGGAGGCCATCGCCTTCCACATCGCTGACGAGCTTGGCCGCCGCCACGCCGACCACATCCAGCGGATCACCTTCAACGAGATCACCAAACGCGCGGTGCAGGAGGCCATCGCTCACCCGCAGCCGCTCAACCGCCTCAAGTACGAGTCACAGCAGGCCCGCCGCATCCTCGACCGCATCGTCGGCTATCAGATATCCCCCATCCTCTGGGACAAGGTGCGCCGCGGCCTCTCCGCCGGTCGCGTCCAGTCGGTGGCGGTACGCCTCATCGTTACCCGCGAGCGTGAGGTGCACGCCTTTGTCAGCGAAGAGTACTGGACCCTCGAGGCGACCTGCCGGGTGGGCGACTCGCCGCCGTGGATAGCCCGGGTGGTCAAAGTCGGCGACGAAAAGTTTTTGCCGACCACCGCAGAAGAAGCACACGCCGCCACTGCCGCGTTGCAGCAGGCCTCTTTTGCCGTCGGCCAGATCACCCGTCGCCAGCGTCGCCGCCGGCCGACGGCGCCGCTCATCACCTCCAAGCTGCAGCAGGACGCTGCCAACCGCCTGCGCTTCACCGCCAAGCGGACGATGATCTTGGCGCAGCAGCTCTACGAGGGCGTGGAGCTGGGCACCGAGGGCTCGGTGGCGCTGATCACCTACATGCGTACCGACTCCACC
>JBBSTS010000219.1:0-3338 GCA_038235675.1 Myxococcota bacterium
CGGGCGTGGCCGCGCCAGCAGCGCCAGCGGCGCCGGGCGCCAGCCACAGCAGAACCACGCCGAGCAGGGCCGCGCGCGGGCGGGCGACCATGCGCTGGCCCATCATCCTAGAGGTGCTGCTTGCTGGGGTCGTTCTCCAGCTGCTCGACGATGGCGCGGACCTCTTGGGCCCGCTCACGCGGCACCACCAAGGTGGCATCGGGGGTGTGCACCACCACCAGATCGCGCACCCCCACCAACGCCACCATGTGGCCCTCGGAGGCGTAGGCGACGCAGTTTTGGCTGTCGACCTGCACCGTTTTGCCGCGGCAGACGTTCTGGGCCGCGTCGGCCTCGACCACCGAGCCCAGGGCGCTCCAGCTGCCGACGTCCGACCAGCCGCAGCGCACCGGTACCACCGCGACCCGCGCAGCCTTTTCCATGATGCCGTAGTCGATGCTGATCCCTTTGATGCCTTGATAGGCCTCCGCCAACGCGGCGGGGGAGGCGCCCGCGTCGACCGCCTTTTTTAGGACCGCCAACATTTCCGGCAGCTGCCGCTGCATCTCGGCCAAAAAGATTTGCGGCCGCATGATGAAAATGCCGGCGTTCCAGTAAAAGCCGCCGGCGGCCAGAAAGGCCGCGGCCCGCGCGCGATCGGGCTTCTCGCAGAAGCGCTCGACGGCAAAGGTGGCGGCGCCCTGCGCCGTGGAGGCATAGGCCGCGCCGCGCTGGATGTAGCCGTAGCCGGTCTCCGGATAGGAAGGCTCGATGCCGAGGGTCACGATGGCCCCGTCGGCGGCGGCGACGGCGGCGGTCTGCAGCGCGTCGCAGAAGGCCGCAGCGTCGGTGACATGGTGGTCGGCGGGAAGCACCACCATCAGAGAATCGGGCTGCTGGCGCTGCAACTGCAGCGCAGCCAGCGCCACCGCCGGCGCCGTGTTGCGCGCCTGGGGCTCCACCAGCACCTGGTCGCGTGGCACCTCTGGAGCCGCCGCGCGGCAGCCGTCGGCGTGTGCCTGCCCGACCACCATCCACCAGCGCGACGCCGGCGCCAGAGCATCGACGCGGGCAAAGGTGGCGTGCAGCAGGCTGTCGTGGCCGCTGAGGTTGAGAAGCTGTTTTGGGTGGTGACGGCGTGAGAGGGGCCAAAAGCGCGTGCCCGAGCCCCCCGCGATCACGACCGCATGCATCGGAAGTTCGTGGCCCATGGGCCTCGGAAGGTAGCAGAAGTCGGCGACCAGGTCCAAAGGCCGACCCGCTTGAAGAGATATCGCTCTAAGAGGGGCGCATGCCAGCGGGCTGAGCACCGGGACGTGCCGGACGCGGCGCCGCGAGGCGGCCGCCAACCGCGTCGGCCAGGCGCGCGGCCGCGTCGGTGCGCTCCCAGGTGAAATTTTCCAGGGTGCGGCCAAAGTGGCCGTAAGCCGCCGTCGGACGGTAGATGGGCCGCACCAAGTTCAGCCGCTCGACGATCTGCGCCGGCTTGGCGGGAAACTCGGCGCGCACGGCCGCCTCGATGCGCTGCTCGTCCACCAAGCCGGTGCCGAAAGTCTCCACCAAGATGGAGACGGGCTCGGCCACGCCGATGGCGTAGGCCAGCTGCACCTCGCAGCGCCGCGCCAAACCTGCGGCGACGATGTTTTTGGCGATGTAGCGGGCGAAGTAGGCGGCGCTGCGGTCGACCTTGCTGGGATCCTTGCCGCTGAAGGCGCCGCCGCCATGGCGGCCCATGCCGCCGTAGGTGTCGACGATGATCTTGCGGCCAGTCAGGCCGCAATCGCCCATCGGGCCGCCGACGACGAAGCGGCCAGTGGGATTGACGAGGTAACGGATCTGCGGGCTACGTAGAGCTCTGGGAATGCTCGGCTCGATGACCGCGGCGACCACCGCCTCGCGCACTTCTCTTTGGCTGACGTTGGGCTGATGCTGGGTGGAAACGACGACTGTCTCGACCTGATGGGGCCGACCATCTCGGTAGGTGAAGGTGACCTGGCATTTGCCGTCGGGGCGCAGAAAAGGCACGCCGTTGCTGCGCCGCTGCTCGGCGAGGCGCTCGGCGAGGCGGTGGGCGTAGGTGATCGGTGCGGGCATGAACTCGGCGGTGTCGTCGCAGGCATAGCCGAACATCATCCCCTGGTCCCCGGCGCCCTGCTCGTGGTCGCCGGTGGCGTCCACGCCCTGGGCGATGTCGGCCGACTGCTTTTCGATCGCGGTCATCACCGCACAGGTTTCGAAATCGAAGCCCATGTCGCTGGAGTTATAGCCGATCTCCTGAATGGTGCGTCGCACCACGGCGGGGATGTCGGTGTAGCCGCGGGTGCGCACCTCGCCGGCGACGATGGCCATGCCGGTTTTGACCAAGGTCTCACAGGCCACCCGCGCCTCGGGATCCTGCGCCAGGATGTCGTCCAAGATGGCGTCGGAGATCTGATCGGCCACTTTGTCGGGATGCCCCTCGGTGACGGATTCCGAGGTGAAAAGAAAGTCACGGTGCATGGGGAACCTTTCGCAAAAGCGGCTCGCGGCCTCTATCAGAGGCGCAGGTTTTCGCGCAATGGTCCGCTGTAGGCCGCCGTCGTCTGTTTGATTGCCTCCTGCGCCGCGGCATCGGCGCGGTCGGGCAGGCGCACGTCGAGCTCCACCAGCATGTCGCCGCACTGGTTGCCGCGCGCCACGCCGCGCTCGCGCAGGCGCAGGCGGGTGGCCGGCTGGGAGCAGGGGGGCACCTTGAGAGAGACCTCCCCGCTGGGGGTGGGCACCGCCACGGTGGCGCCGCAGTAGGCCTCTTCGAGGCTGATGGGCAGGCGCAGCAGCAGATCGAGGCCGGTGCGGGAGAAATAGGGGTGCGGCTTGACGCGGGTCTCGATGATCAGGTCGCCGGCGCCGCCGGGGCCCGACTCGCCGCGGCCGCTGACGCGCAGGCGGCTGCCGTCGTCGGCGCCCTTGGGGATGCGGACGGTGAAGGAGCCGCCGCCGGTGCTGCCGCGACCGCCGCAGGCGCCACAGGGATTGCCGTGTGGCCCGCCAATCTTGCCGCTGCCGCTGCAGGCGCCGCAGGGCGTCGCAGGGCCGCCGCCGGGAAGCTGCAGGGTGACCTCCGTGCCGCGCAGCGCCTCGGTGAAGCCAACCTCCACCCGCACCGCTACGTCACGGCCGCGCTGCGGGCCTCGCCGCCGGCCGCCGCCGCCGCCGCCGCCGCCGCTGAATAAGTCGCCAAATAAATCCCCCAGATCGAAGTCGGGGCCGGGGCCGCCAGGGCCGCCCGCGCCGCCCGCGCCGCCGGGAGCGCGGCCGCCGCCGAAGGGGCTGCGGGCGTAGGCCCGCGCGCGCTGCGCGTCAAACCCCTCGCGCAGGCC
>JBBSTS010000220.1:0-3337 GCA_038235675.1 Myxococcota bacterium
CGATTTTACCGCCTGGGGCGAGGTGGGCATGGCGACGCGTGGCTCCACCGCCCAGGTGCTCGCCCAAGCTGGGGTGGCGCTGCTGCCGACGGCCCTTGGGGTGGCGCTGAGCGCGGCGCTGATCGAGTCCTCCCTATGCGGCGCGGTGGTGCGCGCCGGCGCCCTCGGCCGCCTGGCGGCGGCCGCCCCTGCCCGGGCGGCGTCCGAGGCGCCTGCGGCAGCACCCACGGCTCCAGCGGCCGTGCTGGTCCCGCCCCCGGCCCTGCCGGCATGCTTTGATACGGCCGAGGCGCAGGTGTGGGAGGGTCGCCCGGCCACCTTGCTGCAGCGACGCATGAGCCCCCAGCGCGACCCTGGCCTCGACGACCACCGCATCGACGGCATTGCGGTGCTGCCAGGGGTGCTGGGCATGGAGCTGCTGGCGCAGGCGGCGGCTTTCGAGCTGGGCCGTCCGATCGTCGGCCTGCGACAAGTCGCCTTCCGCACGCCGCTGCGCTTTTTCGACGACCGTGAGACCGACGTCGGGGTGCGGGTGGTGCGTGCCGCCGACGGCGCCCTGGCGCTGGAGCTGCTGAGTTTGTTGACCACCCCTGGTGGCCGCCAGATCTGGCGCACGCACTTCAGCGCCCAGGCGATCGAGGCGGGCACCCCGCCGGCGAGCGCCAGCATGGCGCTGCCGGCGGCGCCCAACCTGACGCGTACGGCAATATACGCGCGCTACTTTCACGGCCCGCGCTTCCAAGTGATCGATGCCATCACCGAGGTCGGCACGGCGGGCATCGCCGGCAGGGTACGGGAGATCGCGGCTCCCTGGCTGGGCGAGCAGCCCTCGACCTCGCAGATCAGTACGCCGGTGTGGGTGGAGACGGCGCTGCAGGTGGCGGGGCTGTGGGAGATGCTCTACCATGGCCGATTGGCCCTGCCCGACGCGCTGGAGGCCATCTGGTTCGCGCCCCCGGGCGCCGCAGCGACGGCTGGCACGGTGCGCGTCGAGGCGCGGCCCCGCCGCGTCGACCCCGACGTCGGCGGCGCTTCCAAGGCGGCGGTGTTTGACTGCGCCTGCCGCGATGCGCAGGGCAACCTGTTGCTGCTCTTGCAGGGCTACCGCAGCATTCCCATCAGCGAGCTGGCCGCCGATCTGCGCTTCGACGCGCTGGCCGACGGCGAGTCGCCACATCCGGGCGAGCGCCTCGCGAAAGACGCCGCCCCTTCCGCCAACGAGGCCAATCGACATGGTTAGTGTGAATCAGGAAGGGTTTGCCCGCCCTCCCAAGGTGACGCAGCTGCATCGCCCCGCGCCGCAGACGGTGCGCGGCGCGGAGCTCAGTGCGCGGGCGCGCCTCGAGCAGCTGTTCGACGAGGCGACCTTTTTGGAGCTCGACGCTGGCGTCGAGCACCGGGCGCGCAACTTTGGCATGGATTCCCGACGCCTGCCGGGCGACGGGGTGATCTGCGGCTTCGGTCAGATCGACGGCGAGGTGGTCTACGCCTACTCGCAGGACCGCGCGGTGCTCGGCGGCTCGCTGGGCGAGGCGCACGCCGCCAAGATCGCCAAGATCATGCAGCTGGCGGAGCAGGCGGGCCGGCCCCTGGTGGGCATCAACGATTCGGGCGGCGCCCGCATCCAGGAGGGGGTCGAGGCGTTGGCCGGCTACGGCGAGATCTTTCGCCGCAACGTCCGCCTGTCGGGGGTGGTGCCGCAGATCTCTTTGTTGATGGGTCCCTGTGCCGGCGGCGCGGTGTACTCGCCGGCGCTGACCGACTTCGTGGTGATGGTCGACAAGAAGTCGTTCATGTTCGTCACCGGCCCCAAGGTGGTGCGTGCGGTGACCTCGGAAGACGTCGACACCGAGAGCCTCGGCGGCGGCCAGGTGCACGCCACACAGAGCGGCGTGGCGCATTTTTTGGTGGCCAACGAGTTGGCGGGGCTGCATTTGGCGCGGCGTCTGCTGAGCTACTTTCCCGCCAACAACTGCGACACGCCGCCAACACTGGCTTGCGAGGATCCGCCGCAGCGCTCTTGCACCGACCTGCGCCAGATCGTCCCGACGCAGGCCAATCGCCCCTACGAGGCCCGTGAGGTTGTCGAGCGCATCGTCGACGCCGGCTCCTTCTTGGAGGTGCACGCCGGCTGGGCGGCCAACGTGCGCATCGGTCTGGCGCGCCTCAACGGCCAGGCGGTGGCCATTTTCGCCAACAACCCGGCGCATTTGGCCGGCGTGTTGGACATCGATGCCTCACGCAAGGCGGCGCGCTTCATCCGCACCTGCGATGCTTTTGGCCTGCCGCTCATCAGCCTGGTGGACGTGCCGGGCTTCTTGCCCGGCTCGCAGCAGGAGCATGCCGGCATCATCGACCACGGCGCCAAGCTCGCCTACGCCATGTGCGAGATGACCGCGCCGAAGATCAGCCTCATCCTGCGCAAGGCCTACGGCGGCGCCTACATCGTCATGAGCAGCAAGACGGTGGGCGGCGACCTATGCTTTGCCTGGCCCAGCGCGGAGATAGCGGTGATGGGCGCCGCCGGGGCGGTGGAGATCTTGCACGCCAAGGCGATCAAGCTCGCCGACGACCCCGCGGCGCGCAGCAAAGAGCTCGAGGCGCAGTACAACCAGAGCTTCGCCAACCCGCGCATCGCCCAGGCGCGTGGCCTCATCGACGCGGTGATCGAGCCGGAGCAGACCCGCGCCATCCTCTGCCAGGCGCTGCGGGGCCTCGCTGGCAAGCGCGCCGAGCGCCTGCCGCGGCGGCACGGCAACGTGCCCCTGTAGCGTAAGCGTCGATTCGAATCGTGTGCCGTACCCTCGTCGCTGCCTTGCTCGTGGCCCTGTTTGCCTGCGCCGAGCCGTGGCCCGAGCCTCAGGGCGTCGCCCGCGGCACCCTCTGCGGCCAGGCCCCGCAGCACTGTGGCGGCAGGCTGACGGTCACCGACCTGCCCGCCGGTGGGTGGCGAGAATCGACCTCCGTCGCCGCAGACGGCAGCTACCGCATCCACGTGCTGGACCACGGCGGCGACCTGCTGCTGCAGGCCGAGGGCGGCCAGCCGCAGGCAGCCTCCAACCTCCCTGTCGATGCGGATGGCTCTGCCGACCCCGACGCACCGCTGCAGGCGGTCGTCTTCGCCATGCAGCCCTTCTCCAGCCGCCGCCAGGCGCTGACGCCGTGGACGCACCTGGTGGCCCAGGCCGCCCAGCAGTCCGGCAGCGCCACCGGCGCCGCGGTACAGGACGCGTTGCTGCGCACCCTGAGCTGCGGTCAACCGGAGCTCCAGGGCCTGCTGCAGCAGGCCCCCGCCCTGCGCCCTGGCGCCCACGGCGCAGCGCTGGCCGCGCTGCCG
>JBBSTS010000221.1:0-3332 GCA_038235675.1 Myxococcota bacterium
ATCAACGGTCGGTTGGTGATGCTGTCCTTGCCGAGGGAGTCGCCGATGGTTTGCGCCTGCGCCTGGCCCAAGGCGGCGAGGGTCACCGCCCAAAAGGCCAAGGTGCGCAGCGCCGAACGCTTAATTGCTGCGTGCATGTTTGCCTCCGGGTCCTGCTTCGCCGTCGGATCCAAGGTCGCTGCCGCCTTGACGGCTGCGCACCAGCGCCTGCGCAAAGCCGTCGCCACCGGCGCTGCTTAGCTCGGCCACCAGCTGCACGCCGCTGTCGCCGGTGCCCACCAAGAGCTCGAGGTCGCCGACGCGCACCAATACCAGGGCATGCTTGGCGTCGAGGGCGACGCGCTCGACGATGCGGATAGCCCCTTGGCCGCTGCCGAAGCGCGTCGCCAGCCGCGGCAGCACCAGCCGCGCCAACAGATAGATCAGTGCCACCACCGCCGCCAGCGCCACCAGCGTCCGGCCGACGTGGCTCCACAGGGCGTGGTCGGCGGCCTCCAAGTCGCCCAGCGGTGCCAGGGTATCGGGCGAATGGGGGGTGATGTCGTAGGTGCTGGCCGGCGGACGGGCATCGCCGCCGGCGTCGGCGTCTTTGGCGGGCGACGTGGCAGGCAGCAGCAGCAGCAGGGTGGCCAGGGGCCAAAAGCGAAGCGAAGGTGGCATTGTCGTCAAGGTAACCCAGGGCTGCCATGCTGAACAATGGGGCCGGCCTACCCCGTGACGTGTGTGAGCTTGATCCCCATCTCGCCCTCGATGTCGATAAGCTCGCCGCGGGCGAAAACCTTGCCGCCCACGACCAGGTCGACCGGGTCGTTGGCACCGCGGGTCAGGCGCAAGATCTGCCCGGCGCGCAGGCGCACCACCTGGGCCGTCGACAGTTTGAGGCGCCCCAGCTCCACCACCACCGGCGCATCGATGTCGCGCAGCAGATGTTCGGTTTGCTCTAGGTTGTCCTCGGCCGCCGCCGGGGCCGACGCGTCCGCTGGGTCTTGTTCATCAGACATGGTGGCGTCTCTTTCTAAAGGATGCTCTTGGATGACGAAGGATAAAACGCGCAGGCGCGCCTGATCGGGCTGGCTGGCGTCGGTAAACAGCTGCGCCTTGAGGCCGCCATTTTTGCAGTTCCCGAAGGCGACGAAAATTTCGCCGATGATGCCATCCTGGGTGCGCTGCAGCCCGTGATTTTCCAGAATGATGATGTCGCCCGCCTCGACGTTTGCCAGCTCGTTGGCGGCCAGCTCGATGGTGGCGCCGTGAAGATAGGCGGTGACCTCGCGGTCGCCTATCGCCTCCAGGCTGCGGCGCATCGAATTGAGTTCGGCCGGCGTCTGGCCGCTCTGCGGCAGGGTGCAGCCAAAGTGCTCGCTCAGCAGCCCATCGGGGAGCAGCACCCGGGCGTAGCCCTGGCGGCCCCCCAGCGCCAAGCGGAAGGTGAGCAGGTGGATGCCGCCGTGCTCCGGGAGGTGGGAGCCCAGCTCGGCGAAGGTGGACACGAAGCGCTCGAGGGTCAGCGAAAGCTCGCGGCCGGTCACCCAGGCGCCCTGGACGAGGCTGAGCAGGCGTAGGACGATGAAGGAAAGCACCCCCTGCTCGACCTGGGTAAAGGCGCGGGCGTAGCGCTCGCTTGCGCCGCTGCCGCCCAGCACGCGCTCGATGCAGCCAGCGGCGAGGTTGGCGTCGATGTCGACGACCAGCTTGTGGGTCGTGGGGGCGGCGGCCAGAACGACGAAACATCCCGGGGCGGGCAGCAGCGCCGCCAAGCCCTCGCGCCCAGTTGCGGCGCACTCGGCCGCGGAGATCTCCACCGTCTCTTTGAGCAGGGTGCTGAGGCTGCTGGCGAGTTGCTCGCGCAGCACCGTCGGCAAGGGGGCATAGGCGAGATGGCGGGCCATGCTCTGCTGCAGCGCCACCTGGTCCCTGCTCATCCGGGGCAGGGCGTCGAAGCGATAGGGGACGGTTGCGGGCATCAAAGCACTCAGCCTAGCACCCTGTGCCGATTGACCTCAAGACTGTTGAGCTTGATCTTGTGGCCCGACAGGGTGCGGCTCAGCTCGTTGGCGGTGGCACCGGCGCTGAGCAGGCGGCTGGCGTCGGCGTCGTCGGAGAAGATCTTGAGATCTAGCCCCGCCGCCGTCGTGGTCAACTGCAGGTGGGCGCCGGCGAGTACGTCGTCGTTCAGGTCGATCTCGATCATACCCAGGCCCTTGGGGTCGAAGCCCTGGCGCACGCTTTTGACGATCTGGTCGATCATCTGCTGGATGGTGGGGGCGCCGGAGGCGCCGCTGGCGGAGGTCTGTGCCGTCTGCACCCCCAAGATGGCGTTGGGGGTGACGATGCCGGAGTGGGCTGCCAGCAGCTGGTCGACGCTGCGGCCGCCGCTGCCTTTCTCCTTCTGGGTGCTGCGCTCCTCGCTGCCCCGCCGCTGGGGGGTGCCGCCGTGGCCTTTTTGCTGCTGGGGCTGCGCCGCCGGCCGTGCGGCGTTGGGCGTGGCGCGCTGCAGCGCCTGGCGTTTGGTGGCCATGCTGGCGTCGTCACTGGCACGCTTGCCGCGCCCGGCGACGTTGCGGGCGTCGCCCTGGCTCTGTAGCTTGCTGGAGAAGTCGCGGGCGACGATCCCCGAGCGCGCCATCAGGCGGCTGGCCTGGGCGTCGCGCTGCTGGCCCTGCTGAGTCTGCTGCTTGTTGGCGGCGACTGCGCCCTGTTGCAGCTTGGTGATCATCTTGCGGAAGTCGCCCTCTTTGCCGAGGCGGGCCTTCTGCTCGGCCTGCTTGGCCTGGGCCACCTGCTCGGCGCGGGCGCGCTCTTTGTCTCGGATTTCGTCGCTCATGCTTAAGAGTATAAACCGCCCCCGCGGCAGGCGGCTAGCGCCCGCCTATTTGTTTTCAAGGTTGCGCTCGCTGCGTAAAAAAATGGTTTGGGCCATCTCGTCCATGTCCTCGTCCTCTTTCATGGCCCGCGTCTTTTTGACCTCTTCGATCCACTTCTCGCGGTGCTTCTGCAGCGCCTTGAGCTCCTGGTTGGCGGTGATCAGCTGCTTGCGGGCCAGCTCCACGTCCTGCTGGCGCTGAGCGATCACCGCCTGTTGCCCCTCGATGGCGTCTTTTTGCACCACCTCCATCTCGCCCATGCGCTTGAGGTACTTGTTGTTGTTGATCGCCTCTATGGCGCTGATCTCGCCCTTCATCGCTTTTTCGAGGAAATCGGCGCGCCTTTGGGTGCGTCGGGCGATCATCCGGGCGAGCTCGTCCTCCATCGTTTTGAGCTTGTCCTGCTCTTTGCGCAGGGCCGCCATGCAGCTGCCTAGGTGCTGCTCGGCCGCTTCTTTTTTGCGCTCG
>JBBSTS010000222.1:0-3301 GCA_038235675.1 Myxococcota bacterium
ACGATGGCCGCGCCGCGTGGCACGACGCCCAACAGGCGGGCGACGCCGCGCACCAGCGGCTCGTAACTGGCGGTGACCACCCCCACCTCCACCCCGACATGCTGCAGGGCGGCCATCAGCTCGGCCATTTCGGGATAGAGGCGGATGTGCTGCGGCAGGCGGTACTCGACGTGGCCGGCCGTCCCGGGGGTGGCGCTGCGCACCACCAGCTCGCCGAAGGGCTCGGCCGCCGCCGCCCGCCAGGCGGCCTGGGCGAGCTCCTCGACCTGTGACCAGGTGAGGTTGCGGTAGAGGGAAACCAAGACGGGGTAGGCGATGGCGGCGCCGAAGGCGGGCGACTGCTCGAGGCCAAAGTAAAGGGCGCCCACCTTGCTGCTAAAATCGCGATGGGCATCGCTGCCCTTTTGGGCCGCGCCCTCGCCGCGCTGCATCGCCGGCCACAGCGCCCGGTAGGCGGTGAGGACGTCTTCGCGCAAAGCAGCGTAGGAGACCTGGCCACCGCCGCAGGGGAGCTGCGTCGCCGCGTCGGCTGGCGGCAGGCTGGCGTCGAGCTCCTGTGGGCTGCAGCGCAGCTGCAGCTCGCTCAGAAGGTGGCGTAGGCTGGCCTCGGCCACGTCGTTGAAGACGCAGGTGTTGTCCCAGTCGAAGATCGCCAGCGGCGGTGGCGCATCGCGTTGGGCGCGCCACCGGACCAAGGCCGCCAAGAGGGCGTCGTGGTTGGCCGGGGTCCAGCCGCGGCGGGGTAAAAATTCGGCGAGCTCGTGCCCGCCCGCAGATGCGTGAGCCATACAACCTCCGGCGACGGCAGCCAGTTGTCAAAAGGGGCAATTTGGTGTTTAAGCCGGTAGATGGGTCAAGCCAAGCCTTATCTCGCCGAAGCGTCGGCGCCTGCGGTGCGCCCGCAAGGTGGTGCCGCACCCGACGCGCTTATCGGTCGCGTGTTCAACAACCGCTTCCGCATTCACGCGCTGCTCGCCGTCGGCGGCATGGGCAAGGTTTACCGCGCCGAGCAGATCCCCCTGGGGCGCACGGTGGCCCTCAAAGTCCTGCACGTCGGGGCCCGCAGTCCGGGCCACGGCGACTTTCATCGCCGTTTCTTTTTAGAGGCCGCCGTTGCGGCGCAGATGACGCAAGTCAACAGCGTCACCGTCTACGACTTCGGCCAGACCGACGACGGCATCTACTACCTGGCGATGGAATACCTGCAGGGAAAAAGCCTGCGCGAGGCGCTGCGCGAGGTGGCGTTTTTTCCTCCCCACCGCGCCCTGCGCATCGCCCATGCCATCGCCTGTGCCGTCGGCGAGGCGCACCGGCTGGGCGCCATCCATCGCGACCTGAAGCCCGCCAACATCTTTTTGCTCGAGCGCAACGGCCAGGCCGATTTCGTCAAGGTGCTGGATTTTGGCCTGGTCAAAAGCGTCGCCGCCAACGAGGACGCCTCGCGCATCACCCAACCGGGTAAATTTCTCGGTTCACCGGGCTACATGGCGCCCGAGCAGATCCGCGGCCGGCCGCTGGACGGCCGCTGCGACATCTACGCCCTCGGCGTTATCCTCTACGAAATGCTCGTCGGCCGGCCGCCCTTTTGCCGCCGCAACGCCTTTGAGATGATGTCTGCCCACGTCCACGACCGGCTTACCCCCATGCATGTGGCCCAGCCCCGCAACGCCATCCCGCCGCAGCTCGAGCAGTTGGTGCAGCGCTGTCTACAAAAAGATGCGGCCGATCGCTTCGCCAGCATGGATGCGCTGCGCGAGGAGATGGTGGCCCTGCTCGGCGGCGACGCGCCCATCACCTTGGTGGGCGCCCTGCCCGATGCTGCTCTGCCGCAGGCGTCGCTGCCGGCGCGCCTGAGCGACCACGAACGCAGTGGCTGGTCGGTGGTCCGCAGCCGTGGCCTGCTGGCCGCCGAGCCGCAGGCTTGCCCGTCGCCGGCTTTCACCGCCGCCGCCGCCGCTGGCGCAGTGACCTGCGGCGCCGCGCCGGCCGAGGCGCCGACCCAGATGTTGCCGACTCAGGCGATGGGGGTGGAAACCTGGACGCCGTCGTCCGTCGCCCCAGCGTTGCCCGCGCCCGCGCCCGCGCCCGCGCCCGGCCTGCCGCCGCGCCCGCCTGTGGCGAGCCTGGCGCCGGCGCAGGCGGCCCTGTGCGTGCTGCTGGCCCTGGCCCTGGGGCTCGGCGGCTGGTTGGCCCTGCGCCCCTGGCGACAGGGCCGCATGGCGCAACGACCGGTGCAGCTGCAGGTGCGCAGCGAGCCCGCTGGCGCGCAGGTCTTTTTGGACGACGCGCAGATCTGTGCCGCAACGCCCTGCGAGGTGAGCCTGCCGCCGTCGCGTCGGCGCACCTACCTGCTGCACCTGCGCAAGCCGGGCTTTATCGACTACGTCGGGCTGCGGCGCCCCTACGAGGGCCGCGTGCTGCTCGATGCACGCCTGGACTCGGCCCTGCATCCGCCGCTGGAGTCCATCTCGAACTCAGAACAGCTGCCGCGCCCGCAGTAGGTAGAGTGGCCGTCCCGCCGGGCCGGTGCGGCTGGGCAGGCCACTTAGGCGCCCGCGCTGGCGGTCCCAGGTGCGCGCGAAGGGGACTTGGGGCGCCGCCTGCGCGGGCGCTTCGAGCGGCCGCTGGCGCTCCCAGTCGGGGTAGGGGGCCGCGGCCGGACCGCTTGGCAGCCCCTTGGGCGCCGTCGCCTGCGGCGCGCGTGGCCGGCGCGGTGGCACCACCACCGTGGTGCCCGCCAACGTGGCCTTCAGCTCGCCGAGGGCGGCAGCGGGCGAGCCGCCGAGCATCGGCGTGTCATCGGCCAAAAAGCGCCCCTGCGGCGGCATGAATGGGTTTTTCTTCGGCATTCTACTCTCAGTGGGCGTGCACCAGCGCGATCGCCACCTCGACGACGATGAGGCTGAAGATGGCGATCTCGATGTTGAAAGATTTTTGCGAGGTAATTTGGTCGACGATCAGCTCGTTGATCTGCCGCAGCATCTCCAGCTTGTTGCGCAGCTGTCGCTGCCAGTGGGGGATGCCGAATTCGCCGATGGCGCTGCGGTGCAGGCGCGCCAGCCAGGGGTCCCCCAGCACGGTCAAGGAGTTGTCGATGCGCTCGGTCACCTCGGTCACGTCCACGAACAGCTTCATGATCCTCCGACTTAGGCGCGAAAAGTGCGCCGAGCGGAAGAACATCCAGCGGTCGCGCTCGAGCTCCAGGTAGAGCCCCGCCAGCGCCTTGCCCACCAGCTGGTCGTAGGCCCGCAGCTCCAGCAGCTGCATGCTCGTCAGCTCGAGCAGCTCGGTGACGTCGGCG
>JBBSTS010000223.1:0-3294 GCA_038235675.1 Myxococcota bacterium
AAGCCCGCGCTAGGAAGCGCCCGGGTGGCGGAATTGGTAGACGCGCTAGGTTCAGGTCCTAGTGAGGGCAACTTCGTGGAGGTTCGAGTCCTCTCCCGGGCACCACACTCGCAGCACCTCCCTTCTCTCTGAGGAGACGCGCCGATGGCGGTCCACGTTGCCCTGCTCCGGTGTTTGTTGGCTGCCGGAACCCTTGCTCCCGCGGCGACGCCGAGCATCCCGTTCGAGAAGTATACGCTGCCGCAAAATGGCCTCGAGGTCATCCTGTCGCGCGACAGCAGCCTACCGCTGGTGGCGCTCAGCCTGTGGGTACACGCTGGGCCCCGCAACGAGGCGCCAGGACGCACCGGCTTTGCCCACCTCTTCGAGCACCTCATGTTTCAGGGCTCGGGTCACGTCGGCGACGACCAACATCTCAAGTTGCTCGAGGCGCGCGGCGCCAGCCTGGTCAACGCCACCACGGGCCAGGACCGCACCAACTTCATCGAGACGGTGCCCGCCAACGAACTGGAGTTGGCTTTGTGGCTTGAGAGCGACCGGATGGGCTTTTTGCTCGACGCGCTTACTCAACGCAACTTGGACAACCAGCGCGACGTGGTCAAAAACGAGCGACGGCAGAGCGTCGAGAACACCCCCTACGGCCCCAGCGATGAGGCCATGGCCCACCTGATCTATCCCGCCGACCACCCCTATTACGGCAACGTCATAGGCTCGATGGACGACCTCTCCGCCGCCAGCCTCGGCGACGTGCGGGCGTTTTTCACCCAGTACTATGCGCCGGCCAACGCGACCCTGACGCTGGTGGGCGACTTCGACCCCAACCAGGTCAAGGCCATGGTGGCGCATTACTTCGGCAGCCTGCCGGCGCGCCCCAAGCCCGCCACGGTGCACGTGCCGGTGCCCACCCTCACCGGCGAGCGCCGCCAAGAGGTGCCCGAGCCGGTGGCGTCGGCACAGCTAAGTATCGCTTACTTCTCGCCTTTGGCCTTTGCCCCCGGCGACGCCGAGGCCGACCTGCTCGGCGACATCTTGGGAGGCGGCACCGCCAGTCGGCTGCACCAGCGATTGGTCTATGACCTGCAGCTGGCGCAGGGGGTGGCCGTTGGCCAGCAGTCCGGCGCCTTGGCCTCCACCTTCATCGTCCAGGTGCAGGCGGTGCCCGACGCCGACCTCAAACGATTGGAGCAGGAGGTCGATGCCCTGCTGCTGCAGGCGACCCAGCAGCCGCCGCAGCCCGAGGAGCTGCAGCGGGCCAAAAACAGCCTGCGCACGGGCATGGTGCGCAGCCTCCAGGGCCTCGGCGGCTTCTTCGGCCGCGCCGAGGCGCTCAACCGCTACAACCAGTACCTGGGCGACCCCGGCTACTTCGACGCCGATCTGCAGCGCTACGCCCAAGTCAGCGCTGCAGGGGTACAGAAGGTCGCCCAGCAGATCCTTTTGCCCACCGCCCGCGCGGTGGTCGTGACGGTGCCAAAAAAATGAGCTCAACCCTCGGCGTCCGCCTGGGCCGCCTGCTGCGTCCTGCTGCCCTGCTCACCGTTGCCGCCGCCTGCGCCGCTGCCTTGCCCCAGGTGGCGCCCAAGGCCACGGCCGGATCGGAGGCCTGGCGCAAGAACATCCCGCCCTCGGGGCCGACGCCGGCCTTGCATGCGCCGACGCCGGCGCAGGTGCGCCTCAAGAACGACCTCACCGTGCTCAGCGTCCACCAGCCGCAGCTGCCCCTGTGCCACGTCAGCCTGGTGCTCAAGAGCGGCTCGGCGCAGGACCCGCGCGGCCTGCCGGGGCTGGCGGCGTTTACCGCCGAGCTGCTGAAGATGGGCAGCGGTGCCCACACCGCTGGGCAGATGGCCACGGCCATCGAAACCCTCGGCACCCAGATCGGCGTGCGCGTCAGCGAGGACGCAATCGTCCTGCACACCACGGCGCTCAGCGAGAACGTTGCGGCCGCCTTCGCCCTGCTGGTCGAGCAGGTGCGGCGGCCGCATTTTGCGCCGCAGGAGATTGAACGCCTGCGCAAAGCGCGCCTGGCTGAGCTGGCACAACGCGACTTCGAGCCGGGCAACAGCGCCCAGGTGGTGCTGCGCCAGGCCCTTTACGGCAACCACCCCTACGGTCACCTGCCGGCCGGCAACGCCCACAGCGTCGCGCGTTTGGGGCGTGCAGCAATCAAGCATTATTACCAGGAGCACTTTCGCCCCGCCAACGCCGCGGTCGTGGTGGTCGGTGACCTGTCGGAGGGGCAGGTCAAGGAGCTGGTGGAGGTGCAGCTGGGCGACTGGCGCGCCGATCCGGAAGCACCGGCCGGGCCGCAGCTGCCGGTCGAAGCGCCGCTCGAGCACCGCGCGGGCGTCAGCCTGCTGGCGCGGGCCGGGGCGCCGCAGTCGCACGTGTTGGTCGGCGAGCTGGGCGCCGCGCACGCGTCGCGCGACTTTTATGCCCTCACGCTGATGAACGCCATCTTAGGGGGCCAGTTCGACAGCCGCATCAACATGAACCTGCGTGAGGACAAAGGTTACACTTACGGCGCCCGTTCGAGCTTCGACTTCATGCGCCAGCGTGGGCCCTTCGTCATCGGCGCGGCGGTGACCAGCAAACACACCGGCGATGCGCTGCATGAAATCTTCGCCGAAGTCGACAGGATGCGCAGCAACGATGTCAGCGCCGACGAGCTGCGCGCCGCCAAGGCCCACCTGGGGCTGAGCCTGCCGGGCCTTTTTCAGACCGTGGACGGCACCGCCAAGCTGCTTGCGGGGCTGTTCCTCTACGACCTGCCGCTGAGCTATTTCGCCGAGTTGCCCGCGAAACTCGAGGCGGTCGAGGTGGCCGACATCCGCCGGGTGGCGCAGAGCCACATGCGCCCCGAAGCGCTGCAGGTGGTGGTCGTCGGCGACCCCGACCTCGTCGGCCCGCAGCTGCAGCAGCTCGGACGAGGCAGCGTGGTGCGCCGCGACCCACAGGGCCGCCCGCAGCAGCCTACCGCCGCCAAAGCCCCGGCCCTGTTGCCGAAAAAATTACCCAAGTAGATAGGAGGCCAACGCAAAAACCGTCCGCGCCACCAGAGCACCTATCTGGGGCTGCTGGCACTTGGGCTCGGTCCGGGTTTTTGAGATGGCTTCTGGCTCCCCCTACCCTAAAGGGGGATGGGCAGCAGTCAGGCAAGCAATCGTAAGGTCGACGCAGGCGCGATGACGTTGTTGCTGCTGCTGCTGCACGTGCTGCCGCCGAGGGCGGTGCTGGCGCAACCGTCCGCGCGAGGGGCCCGGGCGACGGCGATAAAGCGGGCCGCCAGTGACG
>JBBSTS010000224.1:0-3274 GCA_038235675.1 Myxococcota bacterium
GGCGGCCCTCGGGCGCTGGCCCGGCGGCGGCCAAGTGGTGGTCTACACCACCAGCCGAGCGCAGGCGGCACGCCTGGCGCAGCAGCTGGACGCCGCCGGCCACCCCGCGGCCTGCTACCACGCCGGCCTGGCGCCGACGGTGCGCCGCGACGCGCTGCTGCCTTTCGTCGCCGGCACGGTGCCCATCCTCTGCGCCACCAGCGCCTTCGGCATGGGGGTCGACTTGCCTGGGATCCGTTTGGTGGTGCACTACAGCGCCCCCGCCAGCCTCGAGGCCTACTACCAAGAGGCGGGACGCGCCGGGCGCGACGGGGCGGCGGCGGACTGTCTGCTGCTCTGGCATCCGGGCGACTTGGCGGCTTTGGCGCGCCGATCGGGCGGCGCCGCGGCGGGCGCCGCCGCGCGCCGCCTTGGCCTGCAGGCCTATGTCGACGGCGGGCGTTGCCGACAGCTGCAGGTGGCAGCCTATTTCGGGGTGGAGGCGCTGCAGCCGGCCGCCTGCGGCGGCTGCGATCGCTGCCTGCGGCCGCCCGCTGCGCTGCGTCCCGCCGCCGTCGACGCCCCGCCGCCGCCGTTGGGCGCGCTCGCCCAGGAGGCGGTGCTGCGCATGGTCGCTGCCTTGCGGCGGCCGGTGGGGGCACGCCTGCTCACCGCCGCCCTGCGCGGCAGCCGCGCCCAGGTGCTTCGCCGCTTCGGCCTGCTGACGGCGCCCGACCACGGCGCCCTGCGCCAGCTGCCCGAGGTGCAGGTGCGCGCCGGATTGGCCAGCATGTTGGTCGCCGGTCAATTGGCGCCGCGCGGGCGTAAACATCCTACCCTATGGCTCCCCAATCGGCCGGTGCGCGCCGCCGGCAGCGCCGCCGGCAGGGTCGCCGGCAGGCGTGCGCCACCGCCGCCGCCGTCGCTGCAGGCGGCGCTGCGCCGCTTCGTGCGGCAGGCGGCCAAAGAGCTGGGGTGGCCGCCCTACAAAGTTTTGCCCAAGCGCACCGTGGCGCAAATTGTCGCAGAGCAGCCGCGCAGTGCCGTCGCACTGGCGCAGATCCACGGCATTGGCCCGCAGCGCCAGGCACGCTTCGGCGCCCAGCTGTTGGCGCTGGTGGCGGCCTACGCTGGCGGCAAGCCAGCGCCTTTCTTTGCGCCGCCCTAGTTGTTAGATACTCGCCCACCCTTTGAGGACCCGCCCCCCCATGCAATGGCACCTCGCCGCGGCCCACCCCAACTTCGCGCTGGTCAAATACTGGGGCAAGCAGCCGGGGCCCCATAACGTCCCGGCGGTCGAATCGATTTCCGCCACCGTCGACGGCCTGTGCACCCAGGTGGCCCTGCGCCTGCGGCCCGAGGCGTCCGAGGACCAGCTGTGGACCGACGGGGTCGTCGCCTCCGCCGCGGTCGCCGCGCGCCTGCGCCGCTTCGTCGACCTTTTTCGCGCCCGCAGCGGCAGCGCCGCGGCGGTCGAGGTCCACAGCCGCAGCAATTTCCCCGCGGCGGCGGGGCTGGCTTCCTCGGCCAGCGCCTTTGCGGCGTTGACGCTGGCCTGCGACCAGGCCTTCGCCTTGGGCGGCTCGTCGCAGCAACTGGCCGACTGGGCCCGCCAGGGGTCCGGCTCGGCGGCCCGCTCGATCTTTGGCGGCCTGGTTCACCTCCACCTGCAGCCGCAACAGTCGCTGCCGACCCGCATCGAGGCGCTGCCGACGCGCCTGCCCCTGGCCTGCGTCATCGCCATCACTTCGCTGCAGCCAAAGGCGGTGGGCTCGACCGCTGGGATGGAGCGCAGCCGCCTGAGCTCACCTTTTTACGCCGCCTGGCTGCAGAGCCAAGGCGCCGACGTTGCCGCGGCGCGCGCGGCGCTGGCCGCCGACGACTTCGCGGCGTTGGCCGAGGTGGCGGAGCACAGCTGCCTCAAAATGCACGCCGTGATGCAGAGCAGCCGCCCGCCGCTGTGCTACCCGGCGCCGGTCACCTGGGCGGCGATGGCGCGGGTGCAGGCGCTGCGAAAGGCGGGCCAGCCGTCTTTTTTCACCGTCGACGCCGGCCCGCAGCTCAAGGCCTTCTGCCTGCCCGCCGCCGTCGCGGCGGTGCGGGCGGCGCTGGGCGAGCTGCCCGGGGTCGCGCAGGTGCGCCAGGTCGGCCTCGGCGCGGCCGCCAGCGTTTCTCGCAGTGCCCACAACCCCCTGCGCGAGGCGGGGCGATGAGGGTCACCTGCAGCGCCCCGGGCAAGCTGGTGCTGCTGGGCGAGTACGTCGTCCTCGAGGGGGCGCCCGCCCTGGTGGCGGCGATGAACCGGCGGGCCATCGTGCGCGCCGAGACGGCGCCGCAGTTCAGCCTGACGGTGCCCGCGCTGCAGGTCGAAGCGGCAGAATTCTCCCTGCTGGCAGGGCAGCCGCTCTTTGCCGACCCGCAGCTGCAAACCTGCACGAAGCTGCGCTACTTGCGTGCCCTGACTGCGGCGGTGGCAGCGACGGCGACGGCCGCCGGGGGCGCCTTGCGCCCCTGCGCCCTGCACCTGGACACCACGCCGTTTTACCTTCCAGCCGGCGACGGCGGCGCCAACAAGCTGGGGCTGGGCTCCAGCGCCGCCCTCTGCGTCGCCTTGCTGAGCGCCTACCTGGAACATGCCGGGCTGCTCGGGGCGCGTCTGCCCGACGGCGCGCTGGCGCAGCCGCAGGCGCTGCTGCGCCAGGCGCTGAAGGTACATGCCCAAGCGCAGTTCAACGTCGGTAGCGGCGTCGACGTGGCCGCCAGCGTCTACGGCGGTCTGCTGCGCTTTTTGCCGGCGCGCGGCGACGACGCCGGCCCGCAGCTGCGGGCGCTGCCGTGGCTTACAGGATTTTCTTTGGTGATCGTCTGGTCCGGCCAATCGGCGTCGACGCCGGCGATGCTGCAGCGGGTGGCGGATCTGAAGGCGGCGCAGCCACAGCGCTATTGGGCCCTGTACGAGAAGCTGGCCACCTACGCCCACGCCGGCGCCGATTTTTGGGCCCTGCGCGACGGCAGTGCCCTGTGCCAGGTGGTCGACGCCTACTACGCCTGTCTGGGCGAGCTGGGCGACGCCTGCGCGATGACCGTCGTCACCCCCGCGCATGCGGAGATCTACCGCCGGGTGCGCAAGGTCGGCGGCTTTTACAAGACCTCGGGCGCCGGCGGCGGCGACGTCGGTGTGGCGCTATGCTCCTCGCCGCGCATCGCCGAGCGGGTGGTGCGGGCGCTGCGGCGCAGCCCCTACGCGGTGCTTCCCATCGACATCGACGCCCGCGGCCTGCAGGTAGAGGTCGCA
>JBBSTS010000225.1:0-3272 GCA_038235675.1 Myxococcota bacterium
CAGGCGCAGGTGGCGCAGGCGCGCCTGCTGTTGCAGGAGGCCTTGGAAAGCTACCGTCGGCGCGCCGCGGCGCGTGAGGTGGCGCCTTGGGTGCTGCAGCTGCGCCAACATCTGTTGCGCGTGGTGGCGGTCCAGCTGCAGGCGACGGACGCCGAGCTGTCGCCGCCGGCGACGGCGGCATTGGTCGGACGCCTGGCCCATGGGCCCACCGTCGCCCTGAAAAAACTCGCTTTTGCGCACGGCCTCCAGCCGGTGGAAACCTTTATGCAGGCACTGTTGCAGGGCCGGGCGGAGGCGCAATGATCGTCATCGGCAGCCGCGGCAGCGCCCTGGCACGGGTGCAGTCACAAAACATCGCCGACCAGCTCAGCCGCGCCGGCCACCCGGCGCGCCTGGAAATAATACGTACCCGCGGCGACGCCATCGTCGACCGGCCGTTCACGCAAATTCCCGGCAAGGGGTTTTTCACCGAAGAGATCGAGGCGGCCCTGCGTAAGGGGACGGTCGATTTGGCGGTGCACTCGCTCAAAGATCTGCCCACCGAGGACGCGCCGGAGCTTGCGGTGGTGGCGGTGCCGCCGCGCGAGGATCCGTGCGACTGCCTGCTGGTGGCACCGGCATCCTTTCGGCCGGAGGCGGCGGGCCTGCCGCTGCCGCAAGGAGCACGCGTTGGCACCAGTGCGGTGCGGCGGGCGGCGCAGCTGCTGGCACTGCGGCCCGATCTGCGGGTGGAGTCGTTGCGCGGCAACGTGCCGACGCGCCTGCGACGCCTGCAAGAGGGCCACTTTGCCGCCATCGTTTTGGCCCAGGCCGGCCTCAACCGTCTGAACCTGCCGCTGGGTGAAATGCTGGCGTTGCCGCTGCCGGTGACGCAGTTCGTGCCGGCGCCTGGGCAGGGCGCGCTGGCGCTGCAGGCCCACCGCCAGCGCGCCGACCTTCTTTGCCTCTGCCGCCAGCTGCTGCACGACGAGGAGACCGCCGCGCAGGTGGGCGCCGAGCGGGCGGTGCTGGCGCGGGTGGAAGGCGGCTGCCATGCGCCCTTGGGGGCCTATGCCAGTGGCCCCGTCGGCCAGCTGCAGATGCGCCTATTTTACGCCCGTCCCGGCACCCCGGCGCCGCTGCAAACCTGCGTCGAGGCGAGCGCCTACGAGGGGCTGTGCCTCGCCGCCTTTGCGGCGCTGCAGGGGGCATGAGCGCGCCGCCGGCCTATCCTTTGGCCGGCTGCCGGGTGGCGATCACACGGCCGGCCGCGGAGGCCGTCGAGCTGCGTGCACGGCTGTTGGCCTATGGGGCCGAGGTTGAATGCATCGCTTGTTTGCAGACCACGCCGGTGGCGCTGACGGCGCCGCTGCGCGCCTGCCTGCTGCGGCTGGGGAGCTTGGCATGGGCCGCCTTCGCCAGTGCCCGCGCCGTCGATGCGGTCGACGGGCTGCTGCAGGCCAGTGGCGCGGCCTGGCCGGCACGCTGGCAGGTGGCGGCGGTGGGGACGGCGACGGCAGCGCGGTTGCGCGGCTGCCTGCCGGCAGGCTGCAGGGTGCACGTCGCCAGTCCACAGTCGGCCGAGGGACTCGTGGCGCTGCTGCTGGCGCGGGCCGTGGCGGGACGCGACGCCATCTTTATTCCTCGGGCGCGCCGCGGTCGGGCGCTGTTGCCCGCGGCCCTGCGCCGCGCCCGCTACGAAATCCATCCCTGGGTCGTCTACGAGACGTTAAGCAGCACCGCGGCAGAAGGACACGTGCATCTTGTGGGTCCTCGCCTTATTGTCCTGTGCACCAGTCCTTCGGCCGTCCGTGGCCTGTGCGCTCGCACGTCGCTGCCGTCGGCCGCGCAGCTGATCAGCATTGGCCCGAGCACGACGGCCGCCTGCGAAGCTGCTGGCCTGCAGGTTGCCGCCGAAGCGAGCCCGCACAGCCTCGACGGCCTGCTGCTGGCTGCCCTGTCCATCGCCCCCCACCTTGCGAGGTAAAACGTGTCGACATCCCTGCTCCATCGGCCCCGCCGTCTGCGGCGCACCGCAGCGCTGCGCGCCTGCGTCGCCGAGACGCGTCTGCATCCGCACATGTTCATGATGCCCTACTTCGTCTTGCCCGGCGTACAGCGGCAGGAGCCCATCTTGGCCATGCCGGGGATCGCCCGGCTGTCGGTGGACCTGCTGGTGGCGCAGGTGGCCGCGGACGTGCGCGCCGGCTGTCGCGCCTTTTTGCTCTTCGGGGTGGTGGACGCCGCAGCACGCGATGCGCAGGGCAGCGCTGCCTGGTCGGCGCAGTCGCCAGTCTGTCAGGCACTGCGGCAGCTGCGTGAGGCGCACGGCGAATCGTTGTTGCTGGCCACCGACGTCTGCCTGTGCGGCTACACCGCGCACGGCCATTGCGGCGCTTTGGACGCCGCCGGTACGGTCGACAACGATGCCACCCTGCCGCTGCTGGCCCGCATGGCCGTGGCGCACGCGCAGGCCGGCGCCGACCTCATCGCCCCTTCCGACATGATGGATGGCCGCGTTGGCGCCATCCGGCGTGCCCTGGATGAGGCGGGGCAGACGCAGGCGGCGATCATGTCCTATGCGGCCAAATACGCCTCCGCCTACTACGGCCCCTTTCGCGAGGCGGCGGGCTCGGCGCCCGGCAAGGGCGACCGACGCAGCTATCAGATGGACGTCCGCAACGGCCGCGAGGCCCTGCGGGAAGTGGACCTCGATTTGGCCGAGGGGGCCGACCTGGTCATGGTCAAGCCGGCGCTGGCCTACCTGGATGTGGTGGCGGCCACGCGGCGCCGCAGCCTGTTGCCGGTGGCCTGCTACAACGTCAGCGGCGAGTACAGCATGGTCAAGGCGGCGTCGGCGCAGGGATACGTCGACGAGCGTGCGGTGGTGCTGGAGAATATGCTGAGCATGGCCCGCGCTGGCGCCAGCTTGATCATCAGCTACCACACGCGGGAGATCCTGCAGGGCGGCTGGCTGCACGACGGCGAGGACTTTTAGGCCGCGATGGGCGCCCCCTCCCCGCACGGTTCGCGCCAGCGCCTGCTCGCCTTCTTGGCGGTGATGGCGGTACTCAGCGGCCAGCTGATCTGGTGGATGACCTACCAGGTCCATGCCATCGGTGCGCAGACCCAGGCACAGCTGGTGCACCTGGAGCAGCAGGGTGTTTGGGCGCGCCAGTGGCTGCACGCCGATGCGGCGGCGGCGGCGCACCCCGCCGCGTGGCTGGCGCAGACCTTTCCCGACCTGCGCTATGAGCCCGACAGCGCCGCCATCGTGCCCGATCCGGCGCGGC
>JBBSTS010000226.1:0-3249 GCA_038235675.1 Myxococcota bacterium
CGCGGGGCCGAGAGGTTGGCCCTAACAAAGGCCCCTTGACGCCCCGCGTAGGTTACGGCAGAAGAAGGCGAGTTCTCTGGCAAAAAGAACATGAGAGCGAGGCCATTTTGCAGAGCCTGGAAAAAATCAGTTTAGCGCAATTAAACCAAAACGCTGACATGCCTCCCGATGGCCAGCTGCAGGGCTCGTCTGCGAGCATGAACAGGTTAAACGACGACATACGCAAAGTAGCGCCGACACAGGCCTCGGTGCTCATCTATGGCGAAACCGGCACGGGCAAAGAACTGGTGGCGCGGGCACTGCATCAGCAGAGTCCGCGAGCCAAGCACCCTTTTGTGGCGGTCAACTGCGCTGGTCTGCCAGAGGGCCTACTGGAAAGTGAACTGTTTGGCCATAAACGTGGTGCCTTTACCAATGCTCTGCAAGATCGCTCCGGCAGGTTTCTCACTGCCAACCACGGCACCCTGTTTCTCGATGAAGTAGGCGAGCTGTCCACGACCGTCCAGGCGAAACTTTTACGCGTGCTACAGGAGCGCAACTTCGAGCCGGTTGGCAGCGACGTCAGCATCCGGGTCGACATTCGCCTGTTGGCGGCAACTCACCGCGACATGGCCGCGGCTGTCAAACGTGGGCTCTTTCGCGCCGACCTTTTCTATCGCCTCAACGTGATCCGGCTGACGGTGGCGCCCCTGCGTCAGCGAGGCGACGACTTGGAAATTTTGGCGCGCCATTTTTTGGAATTTTTCAAGGCACAGCATCACAAAGCGCTGCGCGGCTATTGTCCTGCCGCACTTGCGGCCCTGCAGGCACACCTCTGGCCGGGCAACGTAAGGGAGCTGCGCAATGCGGTCGAGCATGCGGTGATCTTTGCTTCTGGAAAGGTCGTCCATCGCACGGATCTGCCACCAGACGTTCGCGCCGCAACGCGACATCACCGTCGCGCCTCCTTGCCCCCGACCCTGGAACAGATCCAAACCCGGGCCATTCTGCGTGCCCTTTCGAATACTGGCGGTTCGACCAAAGAAGCCGCCTTGCAGCTGAACATCTCACAGCGTAAGGTCCAGTACCTTTTGGCGCGCTCCAACGCGTCCTCGCGTTCGACGTCCCCTCTCTAGACCGTCGGCGCGCAGATCGGCTGCCAAGGCGCCTCGGAGAATGTGTAGGATGAGCTTCAAAAATTTGGCGGCGCACTGGGTCGCCCTCAGTGTGCTGTTTTTTTCCGGCCCCTGGGCCGTTTTCTTCGTCTTGGGTCAGTCCGTCGACCTCCCGACTCTCCACCTCGATGGCGCGTATCAGACCGCCAGTGGCCTGTATCGCCTGGCCGGGGGCCACCTGCCGGGGCGCGACTTCTTCCCCTACCTCGGCGTCGGCCCACTCTACCTCCTCTACCCCTTCTTTGCCCTTTTCGGCGGCAACCTCGCCGCCAGCGGCGCGGCCTGCCGCCTGGTCATCTTGGCCACCGGCAGCGGCAGCGCCGCCCTGGTGTGGCACTGGATATGGAAACCCCGAAGCTTTTTGAGCGCCTGGGCAGCTGGCCAGCTGTGCTGCCTGCTTGTCGCCGCGCTGACGGCAAACGAGGCGCTGACGCTGCCGGCGGCATGGGCGGCGTCGGTGACGCCCGGCTACTCCCTGCGGCCGCTGCGCTGGGCGGTGCCCTACGGCGTCGCCGCCCTGCACAGCTTTGGGCTCTGTCGGCTGCGTCGGCTGCCAACCCGGCTGCTGGGATACGGTGCCGCCGGCGCCCTGGCGCTGTGTTGGTCGAACGACTATGGCCTGTCCACCGCGACGCTGACTGGCCTGCTGATGGCCGCCGGCACGCGGCGGTGGCGCCACGTGCCCTGGCACCTGGTGGCCTATGCGCTCGCCGTTGGGGCAATGGGAATTTTTTGGCTCAACCTGCTGACCTACGGCAATGCCTTTGCCCTCTGGCAATACAACCTACGCGACGTCGCCGGGGACCAATGGTGGTACTTCGCCCCTTACGACCGGTTCGCACGAATATTTTCCTGGCGCGATCTGGGCCGCCTAGGCAAGCCTCAGATGCTGCTGAGCCTGGCGGTGTGGCTCACCACCGTGGCCGTTGCCCATCGCCGCCGCGACCGCCAGCTTTGGACGCTGGCATGGGTGGGCCTGGCGCTGCTGGCCGGCGGCATGGTGGCCAGCGTCGGCGGGCACCTTGGATCTTACTTTGGCGGCCTGCATGCTTGGGCCCTTGCCACCGCTGCCGTAGGCCTCTGCCGCATTTTGAGCGCCCTCTTGGCGCCATGGTGGCGGCTGCAGCTGGCGGGGCGAGGAGCTAGTCTGAACCTGGCGCTGCAGGTGGGAGCCGTCGCCCTCTGCGTCGGCTTGGGCACCGAGCAAGTTGCCCAGACGCTCCAGCGGCGCCAGGCCGCCGACGCCGACCCACAGCGCTTCTATGTCGCCGAGCTGGGCGGCTGGCTGCCATGCAGCTGGCAGTCCTATGTGCAGCTGGCGCGGGTCACCCCGCGGCAGACGCGGGTGGTGGAGGAGTATTGGGGCCTATGGAGCGCCCTTCGCCGAGCGCTGCCGCCCTGGCGCGTCGATGCGGTCATTCATGCCCTGGGACATGAGCGCGAGCGGGCCAGCGCGGCGCTGCAGCAGGCACAGCTGATTATCTCGAGCACGAAGCAGAGCGCCGGCATCTGGCAACCGTGGAGCCTAAGCGAGAACTACTGGTTTTATCGCCCGCTGCTGTGGGGTTGGACCCCGCACGTGGCCTCTCCTCATACGCTTTTGTGGCGTCCGGCCGCCCACGCGCCACGCGGCGGGCCGCCGCTGCCCTGCCACGTCGCGATGGCACCGCGGCCCCACCTGCAGCTCGAGGTGCCGTCGCCGGGGTTCTACGAGGTCACCCTGCACCCCCGCTGGCACGGCAGCAGGCGCGTCCTACTCCTCGCCGACAACCATCTCAACTTTGCCGGCGGCATGCCCGGCCAGCTGAGCCTCGATCCAAGCGCCACCGAGGCGCGCTTCGTCGCCTACCTGGACGCGCGCCTCCCAGGCGAGCTGGAGCTCAGCGTGATCGGCGGCTGTGCCCGGGACCTGGCGCTGGAGGGCTGCGAGGTGCGCGCCCTGCCGCCGACGTCGGCCGACGTGCTCAGCCCGCCGCCCCGCCCTTCGCGCGAATTTTTTGTCACCGACGAGGGCTGGGAGCAGGGGCGCAGCCGTCAAGGCAGCTGCTTCTTCGTGCCCAACGAGCATCTCTACCGCAGAGCCTACCGACGCGGC
>JBBSTS010000227.1:0-3203 GCA_038235675.1 Myxococcota bacterium
ACTGAGCCGTGCCGGAAAACTGTGGGCGTCTAGACGAATTGTTTTATGGCGCCTGAGACGTCAAGCTTCGCATTCCGGCTGGTTGGTGCTTCGCCTCGCGCCTAATGTTATCGGTGAATGGTTACGGTTTTTAATTGATCCCCTGGTCACATTTACAATCAATTGGGGTGCGCGAGGCATACGAATGACAAAAGTCCAGCAGAAGGTGTCGGGCTGCTTTCGATCTTTTTTCGGGCATTCTTCCCGACCAAGTTTCTTGCCTCCTCTGATTGCACCATCCACAACATCCTGGGACCCAAGAGTTTGGCCCCACCCAGAGAGTAGGGAAGCGGGGCGGTGGCGGCGACTCAGCCCCAAAAGCCTCCTTTCTGAGTTGCGCCGAGCGCCACGGATGGAGCGTGCCGCATGCTTCGTCGGCGGTCGAAGAAAGGCCCGCGACGGGCTGAGTCGCCGCCACCGCCTCGGTGCCCTACGTCGTCTCTGCTCAGACGGGGTACTCGGGTACGGTCAACTCGATCGGGTCGATGCTTTTCCAAAACGACTTCCAGTAGAGTTTGGTCTGTACAGCTGGCCCGATCTGAGCGGCAAAGCCCTTTGATTTAGGCCCGCTGAGGTGGTTTGGGAACTTGCTTTGCCAGGTCGTTGACTGCGGCGTTTTGAGGCGCGAAAGGATTTGCTTGTGCGATGATCTCACGTGCCTTGTCGGCAGGGAAATTCCCCTCTATCAGTTTGGCCGAAAAAAGTGTCGAGAATTTATCCCATCCTGCTTGGTCGACTTTTCCGCCGTTCGCTCTATTGGCCCAGCCCTCGAATTCGTTGCGTGCAAACGCGGCAGATACGCCCGGCTTGCTGCTGTTCTTCTGTTCGAAAAAGGAAATCAAGCGAGAAGTGACGTCCTTGAAATCGTGGGATCCACTTTTGATGACATCTTTAATCGCCCCCTTATCGAAGCCATCTGCCACTAAAGCCTTGGCGGCCGCCTTCAGATCCTTGTGGTTTCCAAAGGCGCGCTTGATGGGGCTTTGGTCGTGGACTTTCTTTAGCTCGTCAAGGAATTTCGATTCATCGTTGGCGGTCTTTTGGTCGGCCGCAGAGAGTTTGACGTTCCCTGCCTGCACTTTTTGGCTAGATTGAACTTGCCCTTGGCTTGCCTGAAGCAAAGCTTGCTCGGCTGAGGCCGGCTGCGCCACAGCTTGTTGATTCTGAATCGCGGGGTTGGCCGGTGTTCTGGTTATCTCTGACACTGTTTTCTCCCTAAGATGACTGGCTTTTTTAGTCTGAATTGGCCTGGCCTGTAAGGCTACTTTCTTGAGGGCGGAGGGCCGGCCAGCCAGGCGAAGTCGCCGTCGGCCAGCTGGCATCCGTGTGACGCATAAGGACAAATATGTAACGCTATGCGTTAAGCATCAACGCGCTGCCGCCGTGTGCACGGAGCCGCAGGGGTGCCTGGCTCTGCCGCGCCGGTTAGCGCTGCATTTGCAGCTGTTGCCATGCGAGGCGCGCCAGCTTCTGGGCCGCATGCGCCTTGATACCGGGGGTGGGCGCGATGTCGGCCCGTTGCCGCCAGCTTGCCGTGGCCAGGTGCAAATCACCCTCTAACTCGGCGGCCTCGGCCAGCAGGCGCAGGCGCTCGAGCTCGATGGCAAGGCAGGGGTGGGGGCCGGCACGGCGCAGCCATGGGCGTGCTGCGCACGGGTCGTGCGACAGCGTGAGCTGGCGGCCCAGAAGGTAGGGGAGGGTGGGGTCGGTGGGCTGCGTCGCCAGGGCTGTTTGGCAGGCCACGGCCAGCGGCAGCGGCGCGCCGCCGGCGACGAAAGCCTGGCGCAAAGCGCCGCGCAGCGGCGCCGGCTGCTGCAGGGCCCAGCGCCGCACCCACAGCTGACGAAGGTCGGCAAGGTCGACCGCCGTCGCCTGCGCCGCGGCGTAGGCAGCCTGCGCCTGGCCCCCGGCGCCGGCCTGCCAGGCGAGGTCGCCCTCGGCCTGCTTGAGCTGCGTGCGCTGGGCGGCGGTGAGGCTGCCGCCTTCTTGCTGCAGGTCGCTGGCCAGCGCGGTAAATTCGCTTGCTGCCCGTTGCGACACAGGGGCAGCGGGTTCCACTTTTGGCGCCAGCGGCTGATCATCGTCGGCCGCCTGCTGCAGCGCCGACGCCGCCAGCGCCATGGCCAGCGCCCAGCGTGCCGGCGCCGCGCCGCCGAGGTGCGCCACCACCTGCCGCAAGAGCGCGACGCGCTCCGCCGGCGCGGCGGCGTCGGCGCGCTCGCGCAGGGTGGCTATTTCATGCGCACAGGGGCGCGCGAAGAGGCTGGGACGCGCCAAGCGGGCCTGGGCACGCTGCTGCTCGGCGGCGGGCAGGGGCAGGCGGGCGAGCTGCGCCCGCCATGCCGCCAGCAGCGCGGGCAGGGGCTGCTTTAGGCAGGAGGCGAGGTCGCCGTCGCGGTAGGCGCACTTGAGCGGTTCGGGGCCGTAGGCGGTGAGCAGGTAAGCAAAAAAGGCACCGGCGACGGCGTAGGCGCGCGGCGGCGCCTGCTGCCAAAAGCTGGCGGCCCCCAGCCAGCTTGCCAAAGGCGGCAGGCTGCCGTCGCGCAGCATCGTCGCGGCGAGGATCTGCGGCGGCAGTGCCGACTCCTGCTCCGCCGGCGTCAGCGCCTCGGCCATTCCCTCGACCAGTCCCATCAGCGGCAGCACCCCGCCGCGCATGGGGATCCCCAGCGGCGCGCGGCCGTAGGGCGCCAGCAGGGCGTGGGCCATCTCATGCGCCAGCAGTGGATGCGGCGTCTGCAGGCCGTGCAGGTGGACCTGACGGCGCCAGGGTTTGGCGAACATCGTCTGGCGGCCGCCCATCGCTGCGGCCTTGGCGTCGGCGCTGGCGTAGAGGTAGCTGTGCAGCGGCGCCGCCAGCTCCGCGTCGCGCAAGTTTAAGCGTTGCTGCAGCTGATAGAGGGCGAAGCGGTGGTCGTCGAGGATGCGGCGGCGCTGCGCCAGCGAGGTGGCGGCCGGCACGTGCACCACCAGCGGGCCAGCCTGCAGCGTCACCGGCAAGCGGCGCTGCGTGTCCGCATCGCTTACGCGGTAGCCCATGGCATGGCCCACCTGCAGGTCGTAGGCGAGGGCGAGGCTCAACAACGACACGGCGACGCCAAGGGCGCGGCGCGGCGATTGTTTGCGGGCCACGTCGACCACGGTGCCGCAGGCGACGATGCGCA
>JBBSTS010000228.1:0-3193 GCA_038235675.1 Myxococcota bacterium
CGCCGACGGCGCTGGTCACCTTGCCCGGCGCCTGCGTCAGCGATTTGCCCGAAAAGCAGTGTCGGGCGCGCCTGTTCGTGGCCCTGCGCGACGCCGCGGCGGTGGCGGTGATCGACCTGCTGCAAGACGCCGCCGGTGCCTGGCAGTGGCGCCAGCGGCCCAACCTTTTGACCGGCGGTGCACCGCAGCGCCTGGCGGTCCACCCGCGCGGCTCCAGCCTCTTCGCCACCGACGCCCTTGCTGGCGATCTGCTGCGCCTCGACCTCGGTGCTGCCGGCCTGCAGCCGGCCGGCGTGGCGCCGGTGGCCGGCGCCGCCGCCGTCGAGCGCTTCGCCCTGGGCGAGCCTGGAGCCCTCGATCCAGCGGTAGGTGACGCCCTGGCGGTGGGCGCCGGTGGCAGCGTCGTCGCGGTGGCGCGGCCCCGCTGGCGCGACGTGGTACTCTTGGCCGCCGTTGGCGGCGCCGACGTCGCCAGCGGTGCACTGGCGCCGGTGGCGCCCAACTCGCCGTTGGCACCGCCGCCGCGCTGTCTGGCGGCCTGTGGCGCGCCGCCGAGCGCCAGCTGCACTGCCAGTCACCCCGCCGACCAGTCCCTCTGTGTGCAGCAGGATGCCAGCGGCGCCAACGTCGGCCTGGGCGCCGCGACCCCCTATCGGGCGGTCTACGTCGATACCGTCCCCACCCAGATCGTCGCCCTGACCGGCGCCATCGGCGCGCCCCTGCCGCTGGCGCCGCCGGCCTCGGAGCGCGCCTTCAGCGAGGCAATCGCCGTGGCCGGCCTGGACGGCCGCGTGGCGCTCATCGGCACCCATGACGCGAACGGTCTTTTGGCGCCTGCCTACGTCGAGGCGGGCCCCCGTCCGGCGGTGCTCGGTGTCGAGGGGCTGCCGCCGCAACAGGCGCCCGACCTCTTGGCGCCCTGTCCGTCGCACCCCGCACAACGTCGCCATTTGTGCTTGAGCCCCGACCCCAGCCTTGCCGGGCTGGGCGAGGTGCTCTGGCAGCGGCGTGGCGCGCGCAGCCACCGCTGGTCGCTCGACTGGGAGGGGGTTTTGCCGCAGACGATCTACGGCAGTGGCCTGTTGCAGGCCGACGGCAGCTTCCTTGACTTGATGGCCGCAGAAGCCCTCAGCGGTGCCGGCATCGTCGCCGCCGCCGACGCCGCGGCGCTGAAGCTGACGCCGGCCTATCAGGGCGACGTGCTCGAGGTGCTGCCCGGCGAGCTTGCCGCCGCCTGCCGCTCGCTCGGCGGCTGTCCCACCGAGCGCCGCATTGCTGCAGTACGGCAAGAGGGCGCGGCTCTACGCTACCTGCTGGACCCGCCCCTGGACCCGGCCTGCTTCACCGGCGCCACCCTCGCCTACCGCGTACGCGCCGGCGGCGCCCATTTGGTGATCGACCTCGACCCCGACACCACCACGCCGCCGCAACGCCTGCCGCTGGGCGCCACCTACGGCCTCCAGAACGCCGCACAGGCTGCCAGCGGCCTGATCGTCACCAGCCGCGCCCTGCCGCCACCCGCGCCGGTCTGCGGTGCCGTTTCCGCCGCTGCCGCGCAGGCGCCGCTGGCACGCGGCCGGCCGCACCTCTACACCCTCGACGACCCATTTGCCGCGCCGCATGCAGGCCTGGGACCGGTGGGCTTCGTGCCCGGCGGCATGCTGATGACCCGCACGCCACAGCCGACGCTGCTGTTGAGCTTTACCGGCTCGAACGCCCTGATGGCCCTCGACCCGACCCAGGCCACAGGGTCCAACGCGGGCAGCGGCGCCGTTAAAATTCTTCATTGACAGCCCTCGGTACACTGCACCATAAGGCCGAGGATTATTCGGGCGGCATGCACGTCGCCGCCGTAAAAGGGAGCACATACCAGCATGCAACGTTTGCGACTGTCCCGTAAGGGCAACAAACACCGACCCTTCTACCACGTTGTCGCCGTCGACTCGCGCAAGGCCCTCAACGGCGAGAGCAACGAGCAGCTTGGCCACTACGATCCGTTCACCAAGGTCGTGCACCTAAACATGGATGCCGTCAGCGCCCAGCTGGCCAATGGCGCCCAACCCACCGCCATGGTCAAGACCCTGATCAAACGGGTGCGCAAGGAGCAGCAGGCCGCAACGGGGATCGTGGCCGCAGGATGAAAGAGCTCATTCGCTACATCGCCCGCGCCTTGGTCGAGGCTCCTGACGAGGTCGAGGTCGAAGAGGCCCCGGTCGACGACGAGGGCCGCACCGTCATCGAGCTGCGCGTCGCCGAGGCCGACCGCGGCAAGGTGATCGGCAAAAAAGGCCGCATGGCGCACAGCATGCGCACCTTGATTGCCGCGGCAGCCCCCGCCGGCCAACCGGTGACGCTGGAAATCATTGACTGAGTGGATCGACGTGGGCGTGCTGATGCACGCGCACGGCGTCACGGGCGAGGCCCGCCTGCGCCTCGACCCGGCGGTCCCCATCGAGGTAGGCAGCGAGATTTCGCTGCAGCCCCGCCAGCCCGCCGCCTCGTCGTTTATCTTACGCGTCAAGACGCTGCGCAGCCATGGCGACGACTATCTGGTGCGCTTCGATGCCTTGGGCAGCCGTGAAAGCCTGCAGCCCTTGCACGGCGCCCGCCTACGCTGGCCACGCGCTGCCTTACCCGCAGCCCCCGTGGGCGAATTTTATCTCTGGGAGCTGCTGGGGGCCTCTGTCGAGGACGAGGCAGCGGGGCTGCTCGGTCGCGTCGATCACTTAAGCGACAACGGCGCGCAGCCGCTGCTTGCGGTGCAGGCGCCGGGTGATTTGCCCGGCCGTCAGCGCCTGGTGCCCTTGGTGGCGCCGTTCATCGGTCGCTTCGACCGTGACCTCCACGTGCTTCACCTGCGACTGCCCGCTGGTCTGTGGGAAGATGCCTGAGCCGCGCCCAGAGTCGACGGCAGGATCCTTCGCGGTCGAGATCATCACCCTGGTGCCGCAACTGTGGCCTCACCTTTTGAGCCCCCAGGCGGGCCTGGTGGGGCAGGCCTTCGCCAAGGGCGTCGCGCAGCTGCGCCTGTGTGATCTGCGTCAATTCGGCCATGGACCGCACCGCAAGGTGGACGACGCCCCCTTCGGCGGCGGCGCCGGCATGCTGTTGCAGGTCGAACCCTTGCATCGCGCCATCTCGGCAGCGCGCGCCCGCACCCCCGGGCCGGTGGTGCTTCTCAGTCCACGCGGCC
>JBBSTS010000229.1:0-3190 GCA_038235675.1 Myxococcota bacterium
ATCGAGACCCACATCCTCTCCGAGGTGCTGGCGCTGCCGGGCGGCTTCGAGATCTACAGCCTGCTGACGCGTTTCAACCCCCTCAACCGCCAGCGCCCCACGCCCCTCCCCTACCGCGGCCTCGACGTGTTGGTGGTGGGCTTGGGGCCCGCCGGCTACACCCTGGCGCACTACCTGGCCAACGAGGGCTTCGGCGTCGTCGGCATCGATGCCCTCAAGATCGAACCGCTGCCGCCAGCGTGGCTGGGCGACGCGCAGGTGCCGCCACGCCCCATCGCCCGCCTCGAGCAGCTCACCGAGCGCCTCGACCGCCGCCCCATCGGCGGCTTTGGCGGCGTCGCCGAATACGGCATCACGGTGCGCTGGGACAAAAACTTCCTGCGCATCCTGCACCTGAACCTGGCCCGCCGCGCCGCCGTGCAGCTCTTCGGCGGCGTCCGCTTCGGCGGCACCGTCAAGCTGGAGGACGCCTGGCGCCTCGGCTTCGCCCACGTCGCGCTGGCGGCCGGCGCCGGCAAGCCCACCCTGGTGCCGATGCGCAACAACATGCTCAGCGGCATGCGCTTCGCCTCCGACTTTCTCATGGCCCTGCAGTTGGGCGGTGCCTTCAAGGACGACGCGTTGGCCAACCTGCAGGTGGAGCTGCCGGCGCTGGTGGTGGGCGGCGGCCTGACCGCCATCGACACCGCCACCGAGCTGCTGGCCTACTACCCCGTGCAGGTCGAACGCCTGCTGCAGCGGGTCGAAACGCTGGGAGAAGCGGCGGTGCGCCGCCAGCTAAAGCCCGGCGAAGGTGCGACCCTCGATCGCATGCTGGCGCATGCACGCGTGCTGCGGGCCGAGGACGCTCGGCCACGGCCCGATCGCGCGGCACGCCTGCGTGAGATCGGCGGCGTCCACGTCGTCTACCGCCGCAGCCTGGCCGAGTCGCCCGCCTACCGTCTCAACCACGAGGAGGTGCACAAGGCACTCGAAGAGGGGATCCTCTTCGTCGAGAACTTGCAGCCCACCGCCGCGGTGGCCGACGAGGCCGGCCACGTGCCGGGCCTGCGCTGGCGCCGCCCAGACGACAGCGAGGTCACCCTGCCGGCACGCAGCGTCATGCTGGCGGCCGGCACCTCCCCCAACGTCATCTACGAAAAAGAGTACCCCGGGACCTTCGTGCTCGATGCCCGCCAGCGCTTCTTCGCCGCCCACGCCCGTGCGGTCGACGGCACGCTGCAGGCCCACCCACAGGGGTTCTTCACCAGCTACGCCGGGCCCGCCGGCCAGCAGGTAAGCTTCTATGGCGACAACCACCCGCACTACGCCGGCAACGTGGTCAAGGCGATGGCCTCGGCCAAACACGGCCACCGTGCCGTTGCCGCCGCCTTCGCCGCCACGGCGCCGCGGCGGCCAGCCTTCGCGCCGTTTGCCGCCGAACTTCGCGCCCTGTGGCAGCCGCGCGTCCACGCGGTTCGCCGCCTGGCCGCCAACATCGTCGAGGTCGTCGTGCACGCGCCGATGCAGGCGCGCCAGTTTGCTCCCGGACAGTTCTACCGCCTGCAGAACTACGAGGGCTCCGCGGCACGCCGCGAGGGTTCACCCCTGTTGATGGAGGGACTCGCGCTCACCGGCGCTTGGGTGGACAAAGAGGCGGGGCTGCTGTCGATGATCGCCCTGGAGATGGGCACCTCGTCGCGCATGTGCGCCCTGCTGCAGCCCGGCGAAGAGGTGGTGGTGATGGGCCCCACCGGCGCCCCCACCCACATCCCCACCGGCGAGCACGTCATGCTCTGCGGCGGCGGGCTCGGCAACGCCGTGCTCTTCTCGGTGGCCGCCGCCATGCGCGCGCAGGGCAATCAGGTGGTCTACTTCGCCGCCTACCGCCAGGCCAGCGACCTGTTTTCGCGCCAGGCGATCGAGGACTGTGCCGATCAGGTGATATGGAGCACCGACGGCACCCCAGCCATCGAGGCCGAGCGGCCGCAGGACCGCAGCTTCGTCGGCAACATCGTCCAGGCGATGCAGGCCTACGCCAGCGGCGCGCTGGGGGAGACCAAGGTGCCCTTTGCCAAGGTCGACCGCATCGTTGCCATTGGCTCCGACCGGATGATGGCGGCGGTCACCCGCAGCCGGCGGACTCACTTCGCCGACCTGCTGCGGCCGGACCACGTCGCCATCGCCAGCGTCAATTCTCCCATGCAGTGCATGATGAAAGAGATCTGCGCCCAGTGCCTGCAGCGCCACGTCGATCCACAGACTGGCGCCGAGTCCTACGTTTTCAGCTGCTTCAACCAGGACCAGCCGGCCGATCACCTGGACTGGTCACATCTGGCGGCGCGCCTACAGCAGAACAGCGCGCAGGAGAAGGTCAGCGCGCTGTGGCTGTCGCAATTGCTCGCCCAGCCAACACCGTAGCGCGGGCGGCGCCACGCAGCGGCTGCCCCCAAAAGGGCGAGTTACGGCTCTTGCTCAGACAGCTGTGGGCGTCGAGGCAGAAGGGCCGCTGCGGGTCGATGAGGGTGACATCGGCGACGGCCCCGACGTGCAGGCGGCCATAGGGAAGGCCGAGGATGTCGCAGGGGCCGGTACTCATGCGCGCCACCAGCTGCAGTGGTGTCAGCAGGCCGGCGCGGCAGAGCTCCAGGCTCAGCGGCAGCGCCGTCTGCAGGCCTAGGATCCCCGCACAGGCGTCGGCGAAGGGCACCTCTTTTTCAATCGGGCTGTGCGGCGCGTGGTCGCTGGCGATCGCCGCGAGGGTGCCGTCGGCCAAGCCCGCGCGCACCGCGGCGCAGTCTGCGGCCTCACGCAGCGGCGGATACATCTTGGCCGCGGTAACGTAGTCGCCGACCGCTGCGTCGGTCAGGGTAAAATGATGCGGAGTGGCCTCGGCGGTGACCCGTACGCCGTCGGCCTGGGCGGCCCGGATCAGCGCCACCGCGCCGGCGGTGGAGACGTGGCAGACGTGCAGGCGGCCGCCGGTGTAGCGGGCCAGCAGCAGGTCGCGGGCGACCAGGGCATCCTCCGCGATGCGCGGGATGCCGCCGAGGCCCAGGGCCACCGAGCGCTCCCCCTCGTGCATGTGGCCGCCGCGCGACAGGCTGAGCTCCTCGGCGTGGGTGAGCACCGGCAGATCGAAGTCTTTGGCATACTCCAGCGCGGCGCGCATCACCGCGGCGTCGGCGATGGGCAGGCCGTCGTCGGTCAG
>JBBSTS010000230.1:0-3186 GCA_038235675.1 Myxococcota bacterium
CCCCCACTCCGCTCTCAGCGCCCATCAGACGCTCAGCCGCGTCAACCTGCTGATCCGGGAAAATTACGTCGATCCCGATCGCATCAAGCCCTACGACATGTTTTTGGCCGCGTTGGACACCATTCAAAAGACCGTCCCCGAGGTGATGGTGGACGACAGCCAGGCGCCCAAGCAGATCACCATTTCGGTCGGCGAGGTGCGCCAGGCGTTCGACCTTGGTGAGCTGCATCAGCTGTGGGAAGTCACCATGGCCCTGCGCGACATTTTTCGTTTCTTGCAGAACCGCATCGCCGATCCCACCCAGCGCCGCGACATCGAATACGCCGCCATCAACGGCATGCTCTCGACCCTCGACCCGCACTCCGTCCTGCTAAAGCCCGAAAGCTTCGACGAGGTGAAGCTGCAGACCAAGGGCGAGTTTGGCGGTTTGGGCATCGTCATCTCGCTGCGCGACGGCGCTTTGACGGTGATGACCCCCATCGAGGGGACGCCCGCCTCGCAGGTGGGGCTCAAGGCCAAGGACACCATCGTCAAAATCGGCGAAGAGTCGACCATGAGCATGGCCTTGGATGAGGCGGTGCAGCGCCTGCGGGGACGCGCCGGCAGCAAAGTGGTGATGTGGATCCAGCGCAAAAACTGGAGTGAGCCGCGCAAGTTCGTCCTCACCCGCGCGGTGATCAAGATCGAAAGCGTCGCCTCGGAGCTGCTCCCCGACGGGGTGGGCTACATCAAACTCAAAAGTTTTCAGAACAACAGCTACGACGACCTGCAGGCGCACCTGGAGAAGCTGCGGCACAAAAACCATGACGCAGAGCTGAGCGGCCTGGTGCTGGACATGCGCAACAACCCCGGTGGGCTATTGGACCAGGCGATCAGCATCTCGGACCGCTTCATCGACCGCGGTCCGCTGGTGTTCACCGTCAGCGAGGGAAGCCGCCTGCGTGAGGTCAAGACGGCCCACCCGTCCGCCGAAGACCGCAAATTTCCCATCGCGGTGCTGCTCAACGGCGGCAGTGCTTCGGCCTCCGAGATCGTCTCCGGGGCGCTGAAAAACACCGATCGGGCGCTGATCATCGGCCAGCAGAGCTTCGGCAAGGGCTCGGTTCAGGTGCTCTACGACTTCAAGGACCACTCCGCCCTCAAGCTCACCATCTCGCAGTACCTCACCCCCGGCGAGGAATCGATCCAGTCGGTGGGGATCACCCCCGACGTGCAGATCGTCCCGGCGATGATCGAGGCGCTCAACGCCCACCTCTTCGTCGACGACGATTCGCCGCGCGAAAAAGATCTCGAAAGGCACCTCGATCGGCACGGGGCCGTCTCGCAGGTGGCCCCTGGCAAGCAACTCAAGATCACCTACCTGCTGCCGAAGGAAAAGGCCGCCGCAGCGGGTGACCCCAACGGCGTCGCCGAGCCGGAACCGGACGAATACGAGCCGGCACGCATCTTGGGCGCGTTCGAGTACGACTTTGAGACGCGCCTGGCCCACGACGTGCTGGCGCATACGCACAGCATGGACCGTAAGGTGATGCTCACCGAGTCCCTGCCGCTTTTGGCGGCCCGGGCGCGCGAGCAGGAAGAGTTGATCACCCAGCGCCTAGGCGAGCTGGGGGTGGACTGGAGCGCCGGCCCGGTTAAACCCGAGCCGGGCACGCCGCGCGCCGAGGTGCAGATCAAAGGCGACAGTTTCGCGGCGCCCGCGGTAGCCGGCAGCGTCCTGACCCTCACCGGCACGGTTCGCAATGTCGGCGACGCTCCGCTCTACCGCGTCTACGGCGTTACCGCTTCGGACAACCCGCTCTTCAAGGGCCAAGAGTTCATCTTCGGCAAGGTCATGCCCGGTCAGACGCGCACCTGGGACATCAAGGTCAAGTTGCCCGCCGACATGGGCTCGCGCGCCGACAGCGTCACCTTGGCCTTGGGCGACTTTCGCAGCGTCGCGCGCGACGTCAGCAGCCTCACCTTCGTGCACATCACCGAGCAGCAGCGGCCGCGTTTCGCCTTTCGTACCCGCCTGGACGACTGGACCAGCGGCAACGGCGACGGCACCCTGCAGGTGGGCGAGAGCGTCGAGTTTCTCGTCGACGTGCGCAATTTGGGCCCCGGCGTCGCCGAAGACGTCACCGTGAGCCTGAAGAACCTCAGCGGCAAAGCGCTGTTTTTGGCCCGCGGTCGCACCAAGGTGGGCAAGCTGGCGGTCGGTCAGTCCAAGACGGCCTCCTTCAGCTTCACCGCCAAAGCCCCCACCGCCACCGCCGACTTGCGCCTGTTGATCTGGGACGGGGCCCTGGGGGCGCCGCTGGCCAAGACGCTGCACCTGCCGGTGGTGGCGGAGCGCAAGCGTCAGGTCGAGGACGTCAGCCTGCGCGCCATCTGCCGCAGCACGGAGCCGCTGAAGCCCTGCCGCGTCGCCGTCTACGGCGGCGCCGATTTGCAGGCGGCACCTCTGGGCGATCTGCGGCGCGGTACGCTGGTGCATGGCGTCGCCAAATTTGGCGGCTGGTACCGCATCGTGCTGCCGCCGCGCGACGCCGCAGCGGCGCGCGAAGGCGGCGGCGAGCTCGCCAAGGTGGGCTACGTACAGCGCCAAGACGTCGAGGTCGGCAAGCTGAAGCGCTATTCCCCCGCGGGCTTTACCGCCTTGGTCGGCCAGGCGCCGCCGCAGATCAGCCTGTTGCTTCCCTCCCTGGTCACCGAGGCTGACGGCCTCAGGCTCAAGGCGCAGCTGCAGGACGATCGACAGCTCAAGGACGTCTTCGTCTTCGTCAACGAGAAAAAGGTCTTCCTCAAAGGCCTGGCCGCCAGCAAGCGCGGGTCGCTGGGGGTGCAGGCGGAGCTCGACGTGCCGATCAAGCTCAAAGAGGGCGCCAACCAAATTGCCATCATCCTGCGCGCCGACGACGACATGGTCGACCGCAAGGTCTTCGGCCTCTTCCGCAGCGGCCCCCAGGTGGCCACCAAGCTGTTGCCCGAGGCCCGCAAGGCACCTGCCGCCGCCGCCGCGCCCGCCGCCGCGCAGCCGTAAAAAGGGCGAGCCGTGGCGTATGAGGCGGTTGATGGCGTCGTGCTGGCGGCCGGTCGCGGCAGCCGCATGGCGCCGCTGACCGACCACCTTCCCAAGCCGCTGCTGCCCATGGGCGGGCAGCCCTTGGTCGCCTATGCCCTGCGGTTGCTGGCGACCGCAGG
>JBBSTS010000231.1:0-3161 GCA_038235675.1 Myxococcota bacterium
CAGGGCAAGGCGCGACGACGAGGCATATCATTGATATGGCGAGGAGGAGCAACGCAGTCCTGGGCGTCAAGGACCGCGAGGATGGTGCAAAGATCTGTGAGACGGGGCACTAGTACCCCCAATAGGCAGTCAGTCTGGTTAGGCGGAGGGTCTGTGAGATGGCCGCTAAGGTGCGTTCTCCACATGCCGCAGGTGGATGTTGCGGACCGTGACAAAACCTAAGCTGCGATAGAGGCGCTCGGCGTCGGTATTTTTAGGGCTTACCTCCAGCTCCACCGCTGCCGGCTTGCATGGCCAGACATCTGCAGGCAGCGAGCCGTCGACGAGGCCCTGTAACAAAGCGCGCGCGTGCCCCTGGCGGCGATGCGCGACACGCACGTAAAGCTCGTCGACCACGCAGACCTCGCCGCCCTGCTCACTGCTCCAAAAGGCGGCCAGAAGGGCATAGCCTGCTGCCTCGCCGGCGATCTCCAACAGAACAAAGCGCCCACGCTCGGGATGCTGACGCAAAACCTTAAGGCTGCGCTCCATGTAGGCGACGGGTGGGGGCGCTTCGGCAGCGTCTTCCTGGTTTAAAGCCCGCCACAGCTCGATCAGGGTGGGGTCCTCTTCGGCGCGCGCCAGGCGCCAGGCTGCAGGCGTGACAGTTTGTGGGACCATGTCGGGGACCTATCAAACCGCCGAGAGGAGGGCCAGGGCGCGGGGCGTGGCGGCAGCCCACGCGCGTATGCAGAAACTCGCCCGGCACCAATCCGCCCAAAAAGGTGTGGCGATCCGTATGCGCTTGGTTGCGCCCCAATTTAGGCCAGCAGTTTATCCTCCCAATCTGGCCGCAGAAGGAGACGATGAAACTGGAGGGCACGATTGGCGTCGCCTGTGCTTGCAGACGAGCCATTTTGAAAGCCTCTCGTGCAGCGATGCGTAGAGTTGTCGATAAAGATGGGATAGGAAAAACCGCGATGTCGGCTTGAGCAGTAGCCGTCGAACTTGTCTTTCGACCCGCTCTTGAGCACGGATTTGAGAAGGATCACACAGGCCAGCCCAGCGAGGGCAGCGGTCGCCAAATGCCTGGGATCCATCGCACCTTTTAAGGTGCCGCCGCCGATATACTCGCGGCTGCGACGGCTTTCTTCACGCACTGCTCGCTCCTCGGCGGACTCGCCACTCAGGCCAGCCAGGGCGCGCTCTATTTCGTCGAGCACGCGCACCTTCGCCTGATTGCGCGGGCGGCCTGCCACCAGGCCGTGGCGATGGCGCTGCACCTGCCGTCCAGCCAACGGCGCGACGACGAGGACGATCGCGGCGCCCAACGCCACCCCAGCGACGGGACTGCATAGGCCGAGCGCAAATCCGGCGCCGATGCCCCCCAGCGCAGTGCCCAGGACCACGCCGTAGCACAGGGCGCGGCCAAGGTGGCCGTTTTCACGGTCAAAAGATGCACGCGTCCCCGCCAGCAGGTCGATCCACCTGCCGGTCGTCACCAACTTTGCAACCGCGCAAGCGGGCACGGGCGGCAGGTTGGCCGCAGTGGGGGGAGTTGGCGCCGCCATGGGGCGTTGCCATGGGGGGACGGGCGCGCCCATCGAGATTGGTGCCCAAGGGAGGGCGGAGGGCGCCGCCGTCGCGGCGGTTGCGGGGCCGCACCCGGCGGCGCGGCGCTCTTCGATCACGGAGCGCAGGCTGTAGTTGGGCCGGATCGAGGTTGGATCGATGACCTGCTGGGTTACCGGCGAGCGGGCGGCGACGCTGCGGTTGCTGAAATACCTCTGCCACGCTTCCCGCTCATAGCTGCGCCCATCCTCGGCGACGACGGGATCCTGCATGACTTCGAGCGTGATGGGGCAGAAAAAATCGTGAGGAAGAGAAGCTTCCCAGGCATCATAAGGGGAACCATTTATCCTTGCGGGCATTGCTATATTCCTCCACCTGCTTCCATCTTAGGTAAGAGAATATCGGCCATCTGTCAATGTACGCCTTTTTTACCGCGTTGTGTTGTGCGGCGGGTCGGCCTGCTGCAAATCAGGACCGGGGGGCGTTGAGGTCGGCCATCATCTGCAGCACCAGACGGCGCGGCAGAAATGGCAGCGCCGCCACGGTGAGGCGGTTACCGGGGCCAGGGACGACCAACGCTTTGCCTTTCTTCATCCCCGCGTAGCCGCGCTTGGCCACCGTGGGGGAGGACATCACCGGGGAAAGGGCACCGTTGGCGAAGACCTTGGCACCCTCGGCGTGGGCCGTCTGGGCATATTCGGTGGCGGTGGCTCCCGGACACAGGGTGGTGACACTTATGCCGCTGCCACGCAGCTCATGGCCCAAGGCCTCGCCGAAGCTGCGGACGTAGGCCTTGGTGGCGTGGTAGACCGCTGCGCCAGGACCGGGCAAAAAGCTTGCCACCGACGCGACCATCATGATCCGGCCGCAACCGCGCGCAACCATCGCCGGCACCAAGCGGTGGGTCAGCGTCGTCAGGGCGACGACGTTGAGCTGCAGCATCGTCTGCATGCGTCCCGCCTCCAGCGCCACGAAAGGTAGATTTTCGCCGATGCCGGCGTTGTTGATCAACACCTCGACGGGCGCCGCGCTCGCGCGCCCCAGCTGCTCGAGCAGGCGATCCACCGCCGCGGGCTCGGTGAGGTCGACGGCGAGGACATGGGCCTGTGCCCCCAGGCCGCGTAGCTCCTCTGCAAGCTGCGTCAGCAGCCCCTCGCGGCGGGCCACCAGGGCCACGTCATAGCCGTCGTAAACCAGCTCCCGGGCAAGGTCGGCGCCAATGCCGCTGGAGGCACCGGTCACGAGGGCCAAGGGGCGGCTAAAAGTAGGTTGCGCGGTGCTCATCATGCAGCTGTGGCACAGCCCTGGACCTCAAACAAGCGAATTTACAGACGAGAGGGGCGCTCTGCTGGCCCAATCCGACGCCGTCACCGAAAACGTCGTCGTCCTGTCCCTTGCCGCCATGCGCCGCGACCGCCGGCTGGATTTCTATGGGGATTCAACCGCCAAGTAGGGGGATAGCCAGTCTGCTGCCGCAGGGTGCAATTTGGCGGCGCAGGGCATGATGGGCCCGCGCAGCAGCCGGTGCACCGGCGGCTTGTGGGCGCCATCCGCACAGAGCAGCTGGACCAGATCGCCGCGACCAGCAGATCTCGCCCCCACCACGGGCG
>JBBSTS010000232.1:0-3159 GCA_038235675.1 Myxococcota bacterium
CTGCCCAAGCACTCCGCCGCCCTCGCGGCCGGCGCCGAAAATGGCCGGCGCGGCTACGAGCTCACCTACAGCATCGCCTACATCCGCGACTTCGTCATGCGCCACCAGGTGATCGCCGAGTCGATGGAGACGTCGGTGCCTTGGAGCCAGGCCAAATCGCTGTGCGAGCGGGTCAAGGCCCGCATGCGCCGCGAGCACCGCGCCCGCAACCTGCCGGGGGAGCCCTTTTTGACCTGCCGGATCTCGCAGCTTTACGACACTGGCGTCTGCGTCTACTTCTACTTCGGCTTCTACGCCAAGGGCGTCTGCGAACCCTCGCGGGTCTACGCCGAGATCGAACACGCCGCGCGCGAGGAGATATTGGCTGCCGGCGGCTCGTTGTCCCACCACCACGGAGTGGGCAAGCTGCGCCAACCTTTCTACGACCAGATCATGTCTGCGACGGCACTGCAGTGGGGCCAACGGGCCAAAGAGGCGTTCGACCCGCAAAACCTGTTTGCCAGCGGCAATTATCCGGCAAAGCGTGCCCCCTAACCAGGAAAGGCTTCCTGGTGTAACCGAGTGAGTAGAAGCATGGGTGAGGTTTTCGAAGGCGCAGAGCACTGCGTCCTTCTTACCGGTGTCACCGGATTTTTGGGCAAGGTCGTCCTTTTCGACCTGTTGACTCGGCCGCCGCCGCGCGCCGCCAAGGTCTTCGTGCTCATCCGCGAGCGGCGCGGGCAGAGCCCTGCCCAGCGCTGGGCCAAGGTGGTCGACTCGCCCTGCTTCGCCGATTTAGCGCCTGGGTGGGCAGACGGCGTCGAGGTCTTGGGAGGCGACTTGGGCCTGCCCGCCGGCGGCCTCGGCTCGGCCGACCAGGCGCGGGTGCACGCCGAGGTGAGCCACATCGTCCACTGCGCCGCCTCCGTCGACTTCGACCTGCCGCTGCGCCGCGCCTGCCAGGCCAACATTACCGGCAGCCTGGGGATGCTGGAGCTCGCCAAGGCCTGCCGGCGGCTGCAGCGGATGGTCAGCGTCTCGACCGCCTACGTCACGCCGCATCGCTCGGGGCCGCTGAGCGAGAGCTTGGCGCCGCTGCCGCGACCCGCGGTGGAGCTGGTGGGGGACATCGAGCAGGGCCGCTGCATTAAAGAAGAAATATTGGAGCAGACTGGCCACCCCAACACCTACACCCTCACCAAGTGCTTGGCAGAGCATCTGCTGATGGAGCGCCGCGAGCACGTGCCGCTTCACATCGTACGGCCCAGCATCATCTCGGTGTCGGCGGCGCGCCCCTTCGCGGGATGGATCGACAGCGACGCGGCACTCGCCGGCTTCGTCGCTGCCATTGGCGAGGGGTATATGCGGGTCATCGACGCAGACCCTCGTTGCCTGCTGGACGTGGTACCCGTCGACGAGGTCTCCGAGCGGGTTCTCGATGCCGTCTTTGCCCCCGGCTCCGCCGAGGTGGCGGGCGCAGGGATCACCGCTGCGGGGCAGATAAGTTACGCCGTCGCCGGCACCGCCCATGCCGCCCCCGTCGCCGCCTGGCTGCAGAGCATCGAGGCCTATTTTTGCCGTTTTCCGCGCGGCCGGCCGGTGAAGATCCGCTACGTCGGCGGCGCTGGGCGCCTGTTCGCCATGCGCCGGGCCTGGCACCACGTTTTGCCCGGTCGCACCGTCGCCGCACTGTCGTGGCTGCGCGGCAACCGGCGGGGCCAGCGGCAGGCACGACGGCTGGTGCAGCGCCTCGACCGAATCAACGCCGTGTTTCCCTACTTTACCCACCACAGCTTCGATTTTCGCTCCAGCTGCCCGCTGCCGGCCCACTTCGACGTCGAGCGCTACGTTCACACCTGCTGCGAGGGGGTGGCCACCCATATGATGGGGCGACGCTCGCAGGAGATCGACTTTGCCGGGCGCGCCTTTGCTGCCCCTTACAGCGACATGCTCTGGGCGATAAGTCGGCCCTACGGCAACCTTACCATCCGCCTTTTTGCTGCCATCCTCAGCAAGGTTTTGCGGCGGATCTTCGAGCGGGTGACCTTCGACCTCAAATCGTTCGAGCAGGCGACCGGCAGACTCGGACAGATCGAGGGCGAGGACCACACCATCGTTTTGGTCCCCACCCACCGCAGCTACATGGACTTCTTGGTTTGCTCCTACCTGCTCTTCGCGCGTCCGGAGCTGGGGATCTCGTTGCCGCACATCGCTGCGGCGCACGAGTTTTCGCAGATCCGCCTGGTGGGCTGGATCATGCGCCGCATGCAGGCCTTCTACCTGCGCCGTGGCCAGGGCGGCGCCGATCCGCAGCTGATCCAGCACGTCCATCGCCTGGTCGATCAGCAGGCCACCCTGCAATTTTTTATCGAGGGCAAACGCAGCCGCTCGCGGCAGTTTTTGCAGCCCCACCGTGGCCTTCTGCGCTGTTTGCAGGGCACCGGCAAGCCATTCATCGTCCTGCCGGTGAGCATGAGCTACGACCGGATCCCCGAAGAGACGACCTTCTTGCGCGAGCTGCGCGGCCAACCGAAGGACCGCATGCGACTGCGCGGCCTGGTGCAGTGGTCGCGGCGCATGTTGCGCGGCGATGTGCAGCTGGGCCGGCTGCACGTCGCCTGCGGCGCGCCGCTTTTGCTGTCGCCCAGCGAGGATCCGCACGTCTTCTCCCGCAAGGTGATGCAGCAGCTGCAGCAGCAGACCGTGATCACCGATTTCCACCTGCGCTATTTTCTCAAGGCGCAGCAGAGCGTCGCCGACAAACGGCCGGTCGATCTGGAATGGCTCAAGGGGGCCATTGAGGCGCGCGGCTGTCACGTGTTGGATTCGTCGGCGCCCACCCCCAACGACGCCACCTTCGACCCCATGCTCGAGCGTACGCTGCGCAATCAGTGGGCCCACCTCTTCATCGCCGACGCCGCCCGGCGGCGGGGCGAGCATCCGGCCCTCTCCCATCACGCCGGCCTCATCGCCTTCGCCAACGAAGAAGCGGGTGCACCGTCGGGGGCCGACGTCCTGCCGCTGCCGGCAGATCTGCCGCTGGCACAGGTCGAGAAGGCACTCTTCTGCAGCGTCTGCCACGACTATCAGGCGGTGGCGCAGGCGGCGCGCCGGCTGTTGGGCCGCGGCACGACGCAGGTGTCGGTCAAGGGTTTGCTGGCCCAGAGTGGCCACGAGGAC
>JBBSTS010000233.1:0-3158 GCA_038235675.1 Myxococcota bacterium
AGCTGCTGGGGGCGCGCAAAGAGCGTTTCGACGTCGTCTCCGCCGAAATGGCGGCGGGGCGCGCCGCCGCCAGCTTCAACCCCGAGGCCGCCCTGCGCGCGTTCGAGCGCGCCGCCTCACGGGCGCACGACAATCCCACCATTCAGGCGCACATCTATGCCCTGCACGAGAGCACCGGAGCCTTTGCCGCCACCGCCGAGGCTGGCGAGCGCTGGGTCGAGCTGGTGCAGCAGCCGCAGGCCCGCAGCACCACCCGCTGCCGTCTGGCACACCTCTACCTGACCAAGCTCAGCGATGCCGAGCGCGCGCGGCATCACTTTTTGGCTGCCCTGCGCGACGTGCCGGAAATGCCGGAGGCGCTCGAAGGACTGGCCGAGGCGCACATCGCCCAGGACGAGCCCGACAAGGCCACCCACTACCTCGAGCGGATGGCCGAGCAGGCGGAGACCTGTCAGGACAGCGGCCGCATCGCGCAGCTGAACATGCGCCTGGGCGAGGTGTCGCGGCGCTGGCTGGGCGATGCGGCAGGCGCCGCAGCGCGCTTTCGCCGCGTGCTCAGCGTCGAGCCCCGCCACGTGCAGGCGCGCCTGCGCCTGGCGCAGCTGTGTCAGGACAGCCAGGAGCAGACGCAGGCCATCGAGCTGTATCGCGGCGTGATTTTGGTGCAAGAAGACATGGTTGCCGGCGACCTGCAGGACGTGTTGACCGCCCACCTGCAGCTGGCTGGCCTCTACGAGGCGCAGGGGGGCGACAAGGGCGCCCAAGTGATCGCCCAGCTGGAGCGGGCGCTGGAGCTCGACCCCCACAACGCCGAGGCCAACACCAAGCTGCTCGCGCGCCTGCGCCAAAGCGGCGACTGGGTGCCGCTGGTGTCACGCCTCGAGCAGCTCATCGGCCGCACCGCCGACGCGGCCGAGCTCCGGGCGGCGCGGCTGGAGGCGGCGCACGTCGAGATCTTCCGCCGCCAGCAGGTGGGGCCGGCGCGACGTTTCGTCGAGCCGGTGCTCGACGAGGAGCCGGCTGCCCTCGATGCCCTCGACCTGCGGGCGGAGATCTGCCGGCAGCAACACGACTTTGGCCACCTCGCTCAGCGACTGAGCAAGGCGGTCGGTGCCCTGCCGCGCAGCGCCACCGAGCAGCGCGCGGCGCTGCTCTATCAGCTGGGGCTGGCACAAAAAGAGCAGGGCCTGGCGCCCAAGCTCTGCGCCCAGAGCCTGCAGGCTGCCCTGGTGCTCGACCCCCAGCATGCTGCCGCAGCGACCCTGCTGGTCGATCTGCTGTGTAAGACCGACGATTTGGCGGCGCAGGCACGCGCCTACCAGCAGCTCGCCCACACCCACCAGGAGCCCGAGGTGCAGGCGCAGGCGCTGCTGGCCGCGGCACGGGCGCAGGCGCAGCTGCCCGAGGGCCGCGGCAGTGCCCTCGCCACCGCCCAGGCGGCGCTCAAGGCGCTGCCCAGCTGCTTGGAGGCCTACCTCCTCTCGGCGCGGCTGCAGGCGGAAGAAGATCCCGACGCCGCCATTGGCGCCCTGGACGAGGCGCTGGCCCACTTCGACGGCGATGCGGCGGTCCAGCTGCACGCCCAACTGGCGCAGCTGTGCCATCGCGTCGGCGACAGCCTCGGCGAGGTCGACCACTACCAGGCCATCGAGGCGGCGCAGGCGCTCACCCCCGAGCACCACCACGCCTTCGTCGACGCCCTCTTGGTCCTCGGCCAGCAGGGTCAGGCTGCGACCCTGTGGCAGCGCCTGGCGGCGCGACAAAAAGACGTGCAGGCGCGCGGCAAGGCGCTGCTGCAGGCCGCCAGCCTGCAGCTGGCGGCAGGCCACGAGGCCGTCGCCCGCGACCTGCTCGAGGAGGTCTGCAGCATTGGGGGACGGCTGGCGGTGCACGCCGCCGAGGAGCTCGAGGCGCTGTGCCGAGCGGCGCAAGATCTGCCGGGGGTGGAGGTGGCCCTGCGCCGCCAGGTGGAGCAGAGCCTTCCAGCTGCTCAGCTCGAGCCGCTGCAGCGCTTGCTCGACCTGCATCTGCAGGCCGGTGCGACGGCGGCGGCGACGGCGGTGGCCCACGACGTGCTGGAGCGCTCGCCGCAACATCCGATGGCCCGCCACACCCTCGCCCTGCAGGCACGCGAGCTGGGACAGTGGGAAGAGGCGTTGGACCACTTGGTTTACCTCACCCTGGTGTCGCCACGCGATGCGCTGCCGGCGAGCTTGCGGCAGGAGGACTTTGCCGCCGCCGCCGCGATTGCGCAGGAGATCCGCATCAACGCCCTGCCGGCGCTGCAAGAGGCCTTCTTTGCCGACTTCGGCATGGCCCTGACGGTGCCGCCGGTGGGCGAGGCGCTGGCCAAGGGGGGCGCCTGGGAGGCGCTCTTGGCGCTGCGCGAGCTGCAGGTGCGCCTCGGCGATCCGAGCCGCGAGGTGGTCCTGCGTCGGCAGATGGGGGAAATTTTACACCTGCGCCTGCAGCGCAGCGCCGCGGCGGAGCCGCATTACCTCGCCGTCAGCCTGGCCGACCCGGGCGACGTGGTGGTGCGGCTGGCGCTGGCGGACATCTACCTTGCCGACGAACGCCACAGCGAGCTGGCGGCGATGCACAATGAGCTGGCGCAGCTTGCCCAGGAGCCGGAGGTCGCCTGCGAGCACGCGATGGCCGCGGCGGAGCTTTATGCGGGCAAGCTGCAGGAGGCTGCTGCCGCCGAGGCGGTCACCATGACGCTGCTGCAGCGACCGGCGGTGCGCCAGCTGGGGGCGCAGGCGCTGCGCGACGCCAACGCCACCGGACCCCTGCGCAAGCTGCCGATGATGCTGCGCAACCTGGGGCTGCACGCGCAGCTGGCGGGCCTGCTGGAGGCCAGCCTGGCGCAGGCGCCGGATGCCGACGATGGCCGCTTCGAGGAGCTCTTCACCCTTTTGCGCGGCCCTCTGCAGCAGCCCGGACGGGCGCTGCAGCTGACCCTTGCGATGCTGCAGCACGCCCCCGGCGATGAGCAGCTGCGCCGCAAAGAGCTGCTGCTCTACGCCCATCACGGCGCCCAGGCGACCCTCCCCGACCTCAGCCTCTGCGGTGCACCCGAGCACGCCGCCGCCCTGCAGATGCAGGTGCAGGCCTACGGCCAATGGGCCGACCAATGCAGCGGCGCGGCGCGGGCCGCG
>JBBSTS010000234.1:0-3140 GCA_038235675.1 Myxococcota bacterium
AGCATGGGCCAGGAGCTCAACCTGCGCGGCAACAGCGCCATGCTGGCGATGGCCCGCCGCCTCAGAGCCTGCCGGGGGGTGGCGCAAACGGCCGTTCCTGCCGGCTTCGTGGCGACGCTGCGCCCTTATCAAGCGCAGGGCCTGAGCTGGCTACAGTTTCTGCGTGACCACAGCCTCGGTGGGATCTTGGCGGACGACATGGGGCTGGGCAAGACCCTGCAGACCCTGGCCCATGTGCTCACCGAGAAGGATGCGGGCCGGCAGAAGAAGCCGTCTTTGGTGGTGGTGCCGACGAGCCTGTTGACCAACTGGCAGCGCGAGGCCGCACGCTTCGCGCCGGACCTTAATTTAGAAGTTTATTACGGCCCCGACCGCGAATTTTCACCGCGCAAGCTTGCCCGCTGCGACCTCATCGTCACCAGCTATGGGATGGTGCTGCGCGACCAGCTGCAGCTAAAAACGGTGAAGTGGCACCTGCTCATCCTCGACGAATCGCAGACGATCAAAAATCCACGCAGCAAGCTGCACCACGCCGTCTGTACGCTGCAGGCGCAGCATCGCCTGTGCTTGAGCGGCACGCCGATGCAAAATCGCCTGGCCGATCTGTGGGCGCAGTTCAACTTTCTTCTGCCGCACCTGCTGGGCAGCTGGGAAACGTTCAACGAGACCTTCGTCCGCCCCATCGAGAACCACGGCGACGCGGACCGCCAGGCCCAGCTCACCACGCGCCTCAAACCGTTCATGTTGCGGCGCACCAAAGACCAGGTGGCCACCGATCTGCCGCCGAGCACCCTAATCGTCCAGAGCGTCACCCTGGAGGGCGCCCAGCGCGACCTGTACGAGACCGTGCGCGTCGCCGCCGACAAAAAGGTCCGCCAGACCGTGCAGCAGCTGGGCATGTCCCGCGCCTCCATCATCATCCTGGACGCCCTGTTGAAGCTGCGCCAAGTGTGCTGCGACCCGCGGCTGGTCAAGCTGGAGCAGGCCCGCCTGGTTAAAAAGTCCGCCAAGCTCAAGCACCTTTTGGGACTGGTGCACGAGCTGCTGGACGAGGGCCGGCGCGTCCTGATTTTCTCGCAGTTCACCAGCATGCTGGAGATCATCGGCGCGGCGCTCACCCGCGAGAAGCTGGCCTTCGTAGAGCTCACCGGCAAGACTCGGTTGCGGCAGCAGGTGGTGGATACCTTCAACGAGGGCACGGTGCCCATCTTCTTGATCAGCCTCAAAGCCGGCGGTACGGGCCTCAACCTCACCTCCGCCGATACGGTGATCCACTACGACCCCTGGTGGAATCCCGCCGCCGAAAGACAGGCCACCGATCGCGCCCACCGGATAGGCCAGAACAAACGCGTCTTCGTCTACAAACTGGTGGTGGCCGGCAGCGTCGAGGAGCGCATCGTCGAGATGCAGGCCCGCAAGCAGGCCATGGCCGACGCCCTGATGAACGAAGGCAAGATGAGCAAGCTCCTGGACGAGGGCGACCTCAAAGACCTCTTCAAGCCGTTGGGCAAGGGGGACGTGTGAGTTAATGGTGTGTTTTTAAATGCAGCTTCTGTGCTGCCCTATTCATGGCACGGTCACGCGTCCAGAGACCAGGCTTATCGGCTGATTGATACAGAGCGCTCAGCAGCTGCAGGTCTACGGCACCCAGCCCGCTACCATAGAAGTCGTGAACATCCAAGAAGTCGCCGAGGGCCTCTGTCTTTGTCGCAGTCAAAAAATCAAGATATTTTATTTTGTTTATCCACTCCCGCTGCTTAGGCGTTTGACAGCCCAAGCTTATTTCCAATAATATTAATTCATGCACCACAACTTCGTTGTTTCGAAGCAATCGGCTTAGTTCCTTGTCGCCACGACGAATATGCAAAGACCAAACGTTGGTATCAACCAGCCACACGCGAACGGCGCCTTCCCGATTTCCGATCGCGCACCACGAGTTGGAAGTCAGGATCCCGACCTCCCATCTCAGCCAGCTGTGCCGCTGCGCCTCGTGCGATAAGAGATTTTAGCCCGGCGTGAATGAGTTGCCGCTTTTGTTTAATGCCACAATATTCTGCTGCCCGTGCAAGCAGCTCTTCGTCTAGGTCAATTGTCGTCTTCATACCCATATTTATATTAATAATAGTACGGGTTGTCAAGGGCGGCGGCCATGCTGTCGGCTTACTCGGCCACGAGGCTGCGCGCGGCGGCTTCGCCGGCGATGCGGCCGCTGACCCAGGCCCAGAGAAAGTTGTAGCCGCCCAGGCGGCCGGTGACATCGAGGACCTCGCCGGCCAGGTGCAGGCCAGGGGCGCAGCGGCTCTCCAGCGTTTTGGTCACCACCTCGGCCAAGGGCACGCCGCCGGTGGTGACCTCGGCGCTGCGGTAGCCGTCGTCGCCGACGATCGGCAGGGGGTAGGCATCCAGCATCGCCAACAATGCCTGGCGCTGCGGACGCGTCAGGGTGGCGAGCGGCCGCTCCTGGTCGAGGTTGGCGGCCGTCAGCAGATGGTCGGCCAGGCGGCGCGGCAGCTGCTGGCGCAGGAGGCTGCCGAGGCGAGGGTTGGCGCGCTGTAAAAGCAAGGTCGCCCATGGCTGCGCCGACGCCCAGCGGGCGTACAACAGCAGCGAGGGCCCGCCACGGCGCTGCTGCTGGGCAAAGACGCGGCTGACGTTGAGCGCGGCGGGGCCACTGAGGCCGCGGTGGGTGAAGAGTAGGTCACCCTTCTCCTGCAGCAGCGCCGCTGCGGCAGCGCCCGCCGCCGCGTCACGGGCCACGAGGGTGGCGGGGAGGCTCAGGCCGGCGAGGTCGTGCAGCGCCGGCGTGGCCGTCCACAGAGGCACCAATGCCGGCGCGTCGGGCACGAGGGTGTGGCCCAGCCGCCGTGCCAACGCCCAGCCACCGCCGTCGCTGCCGGTCTTTGGCAACGACATCCCCCCTGGCGCCAAGATCACCCGCGTGGCGTGGTGGTCGGCTCCGGTGGCCATCTGCAGGCGGTAGCCATGCGAGACGCGATGCAGGACGGTGACGCGGGCGCTGCCCTGCAGCTGCACGCCGGCTGCCGCCACCGCCGCCAGCAGGGCATCGACCACGTCTTTGGCGCGGTTGCTGGCGGGGAACAGCTTGCCGCTCGCCTCCTGCACCAACGGCAGGCCCAGCT
>JBBSTS010000235.1:0-3140 GCA_038235675.1 Myxococcota bacterium
AGCCGCCCGACGAGCCGCCCGGCACGCACGCCTTGTCCCAGGCGTTTTTGGCCGGGCCAAAGGCGCAGTGCTCGTTGGAGGAGCCCATCGCGAACTCGTCCATGCTCTGCTTGCCTAGGATGACCGCACCGGCCTCTTTGAGGCGGGCGACGACGGTGGCGTCGTAGGGGGCGATAAAGCCCTCCAGCAGGCGCGAGCCGCAGGTCAGCGGCAGCCCGCTCACCAGCAGGTTGTCCTTGAGGCCCACCGGCACCCCGTCCAGCGGGCCCAAAGAGGCGCCGGCCTTGCGGCGGGCGTCGCTGCGTGCCGCCGCCTGGCGGGCACCCTCGGCGTCGACGTGCAGGTAGGCGCCGAGCGCCTGGGTCTGCTCGATGCGCGTCAAACTGGCTTCGGTGGCCTCCGCGGCGCTGCAGTGCTTGGCCGCCAGGGCGGCGCCAAGCTCCAGCAGCGACCGGTCGCACAGGGGGGCGTCGCTCATGGCGCCGTGGACCCGGGCGCCAAGATCTGCGGCACGCCGAAGCCGTCGCCGAGGCGCTCGGGGGCGTTGCGCAGGACCTCTTGCAAATCGAGGCTGGGGACCACCACGTCCTCGCGCAGGGGCGACTGGGCGGCGCTGGCGTGGTCGGTGGGGGGCACGTCGTGCAGGTCGGTGGACTCGATTTGGGCCATGTGCTCGACGACGCTGCTCAGCTGCTTGACCAGGCTGGGCTTCTTGTCGGCGGCTATTTTTAGCCGCGCCAGCAGGGCCAGGCGCTCGAGGGTGGCCAGATCGAAGGGATGCTCAGACATTCGGGGCGTCGTAGTCGCTGCGGACGAAGAAATGCAACATGCGCTCCCAATAGCCCGGCTGTTTGGCCAGCTTCTTGAGGTCTTCCTCGCTCAAAAAACAGCCGTTGCAGCCGAAGCAGCGCAGCACCTCGACCTCGTTGAGGGCAATCTTTTGCAGCCGCTGGCCACAGGCCGGGCAGTGGTTCTGGTGCAGGGTGCGCAGCGCCTCGCGCTCGCTGCTTACCATCTGCTTAGACTGCACCATCGCCAGCTTACGCTTCTTCTCGGCGTCCTCGCGGGCGAAGTATTCTTCCTCGGCGCGGGACGGTTTGTGCGGAGAACTCATGCCGCGCTACATAGCAGCAAGGGCCCCCAAAAGCCAGGTTCCGCGTCTCATCCCGCCGACTTACCGCATTAGGCCGAGCAGACCCAAAAGGGCTGCTTGACCTCCAAGGCCCTGCCGGGGACGTAGCTTACGGCCAGGCTGGGCGGCTTGGGTGCTTTGACCCCAATCAAAGCCGATGCTATATCGGGCCATGCCCACGACCACCCTTGCCGCAGTGCAGTGTCGCCTCAACGACTCCCTCGAGGCCAACGTCGACCGCGTGGCGAAGCTGGTGGAGGCCGCCTGCGACCGTGGTGCCCAGATCATTTTGGTGCCCGAACTGTTCGAGGGCCCCTACTTCTGTAAGCAGCAGAAGGTGGAGAATTTTCGGCTGGCCCACCCAGCTGCCAACCATCCCACCATCGTCCGCATGCAGGAGATCGCCCGGCGCCGGCAGGTGGTGCTGCCCGTGCCCTTTTTCGAGCAAGATGGGCCGCACTATTACAACAGCGCCGCGATTATCGATGCGGACGGAAGCCTGCTGGGGGTGTATCGCAAGTGCCATATTCCCGACGGGCCGGGCTACATGGAAAAGTACTACTTCCGCCCCGGCAACAGCGGCCTGCAGGTGTTCAACACCCGCTACGCGCGCATCGGCATGGCCATCTGCTGGGACCAGTGGTTTCCCGAGGTGGCCCGCGAGCTCGTGCTGCAGGGCGCCCAGGTCCTGCTCTACCCCACCGCCATTGGCAGCGAGCCCGCCGCCCCGCAGGTGGATACCCGCGACCTCTGGCAGCGTGCCATGCAGGGCCATGCCGTCTGCAACGTGGTGCCCGTGGTGGCGGCCAACCGCATCGGCGAGGAGGGCGGCCAGGTTTTTTACGGCAGCTCCTTCGTGCTCGACCACACCGGCGAAAAATTGGCCGAGCTGAGCCGCACGGAGGAAGGAATTGCCTGCGCCGCGGTCGACTTCGAGACAGTTCAGAGCGAGCGCGCCGCCTGGGGTTTCTTTCGCGACCGCCGGCCCGAGCTCTATCCCCACCTGGCTGCCCATCTGCGCCGCCCGAGCTAAGTCGCTGACTCACGGGTGAACGGATACCAGTTATCGTGCATCTTCGGCTTTGACGGGTGAATGATCTGCTCAAGCGAGTCAGCGAGCGTCCCGGCAGATGGAACCCAACCGAGGCCTCTGTGGCCGCGCCACGCTACCTCGAGCCCTCCCACACCCATGGCGCCTCGAACCCATTCTTGCCATGGCTCACCCAGGCGTTGTTCGAACAGGTGACCGCGGGGTCGGCCGCACCTGCGCAAGAGGCGGCGACGAGCAGGTCGCAGCGCGCCGCGCTGCAGGCGGCCCATCAAGCGGTCGAGACGCTACGCGCCGAGAGTCAAAGCGCCCTGGCCGCGCTGGAGAAAAGATTACAGGCCAGTCAGGCTTCGCTTGGCGAGAGAAAGTCGGAGGCGCAGCCGGCCTCCCGGAGTCTGGCGCAGTGCAACGCCACAGACACACGTTTTAGGTACCTTCTGACTCCCAGCGGCCGGGCAGCAGACATGCCGATGTCGCTTATCCAAAGCGACCCAGCCTCGCTGTTGGCTGTCGCCTTCGACGGCCGATACGGTCCGCCCAAGGACACAGAGGGGCGCATCGAGCTTACCTGCAGTCCCGCAACCTGGGAGCAAACCGTCAGTTTTTTAGCCTATGAAGCCATTGCGCCTGGACCCCAGCCGGAGTTGTTGGCTTTTGCGCGTCATTGGCAGCTCGGCCGCCTCATCGAGCGCCTGGAAGCCCGTGTGCCAGGTTTGGTCCTGACCGAAAATCGCGCAAACGGCGCACTGTTTAGCGCCAAATGTACCTTCGCGAACGTGGGCGACTGGTCCTGGGGGGGCGTCATATGGCTAGAGTTTGTGGCTTGGACGCATGGGGTTTTTGCGATAGAGATCGGCAGAAGAGGCGTTTCTCTGAGTTGCCGAGCAGGCGGATGCAGCTGCAACGAAAATTATTTCATCCCCAAAACCATCAAATATGATTTTCAGATCGGTCGGCGCG
>JBBSTS010000236.1:0-3138 GCA_038235675.1 Myxococcota bacterium
CGCGCAGTTCTACCATTTCCATCAAGGAACGGGTGGATGTGCACAAGCTGAAACTGTGCAATCCCCGCCTTAATGATTGGGTTGGTGCCGTCCTCCGACCTTAGCCACTGGATAAGCTCATTCATGAGGCGCGCAACTTCATACGCAGCGGGGGGCTCATACACAACTTCGCCGGTTTTGCTGTTGGCGATATAATTCTGTACAGTTCGATACTCACCGGGGACGGCACGGTCGCCGCGAACCCCCTCGACGAGCCGACGATGTACTTCTCTGAGCATCATTTCTGTAACTGGGATGCCTTTTCCCAGCTCGTCGGATACTAGCAAGAAAGCTCGTCGATAATTTAGGAGTTCTCGGACATCGTTTGGGTCGGCCTGTGGAATATCAAATCCACGCAACAAGTATTCCGATTGCGCTAGGGAGAGCGTTGTGCCCTCGATGTGCGTTGTGTGGTGAGCTTCGGTCACCAAAGCTTGGCCTTGCATCTTTTTAATCCATTGCGGCGACAGTTTCGCTCCCAGGATAAATCCTCTAAATCTCTCTGTCTGCACGATTCTGTCGAGAATTTTTGGCGTGACCGTATAGAGCGGGACGTACCCATACTGGTCAACTCCATCGGTTTTTTTATCCCGCAAAGGATCAACGGCCTTGACCCTCGGAGGCTGTGAAAAAGCACCTCGAATTGGCACTTTGAGCGCATCCCCGACTCCAACTGATTGCCGTAAGGCCGCGGCATGGAAGCCAGTGGCGCTTTGTCTCCGATTTGCCATGACGCCCCGGTTGTTATGCCGAGCAGGGCCACCTTTGGGCGAGGCTATCGGCCTGCGGTTTCTGGCAGTAGGAACTTGAGAGACTCTTAGGTCCTGAAAAGTTTTACCGTTGAGAGACATCTTTTCTCCGTTTTAAACAAGCATAGGATATTCAGCAGATCCGCAACCCTCTGATGTCGGCCGCCTTCTACGCCAAAGCGCGCCAGCCGGCCAGGGCCGAGGCCATCCTCTCGCAGGGAGGCTGAAAAATTGCTCGATGGGGGCGGCAAACCCATCCTCAGAGGTAGGATGTTTCCCTCGACCCTACACCGACGCCTGGCTGCGCTCGCCTGCCTGGCCCTCCTGACCGGCGGACTGGCGGCGGTTGGCGCCGCGCGCCGCCCGCGTCACGCCGCCCGCGCGGTGCGCCATCGGGTGGGGGAGGCGTTCGTGCCCTCCGCGGCACAGCATCGGGTGCGTGCCGGCGACACCCTCTGGGACCTTACCGCGCAGATCACCGGCAAGCCCTACGTCTGGCCGCAGATCTGGGCGCTCAACCCCCAGGTGCACAACCCCCACTGGATCTACCCCGGCGACCAACTGCAGTTTGCGCCACGACGGCGCAGTCCGCGGCTGCTCAGCAGCTTCGACACCACCTATGCCGACCCGCCGCGCGCCACCCCCAAAGCGCGCACCGACGGCGTCGCCCGCGTCTTCGGCGGCGCCTTCATCGCCCCGAAGGATTTTGCGGGCAGCGGCCTGATCCGTGCCGCTGGCCCCGATCGCCTGCTGCTGCGTGCCGGCGACGACATGTTCGTGGCCTTCGCGCAAGCCCCCAAGGCAGGCGAGCGCATGCATGTCTTTCGCTTCCTGCGTGAAGTTTTTCACCCGCAAACCGGCGAGCTGCTCGGCGTCCTCAGCGAGGTGACCGGCGAGGCGATGGTGGCGCGCCAGTCGGCCAGCGACGCCAATTGCGCGCTGACGCGGGTGCAGCTGCAGCGCAGCGACCGTGAGGTGCAGCGCGGCCAGCGGCTGCTGCCGGCAACGGTGCCGCTGCTGCAGGACGTGCGCTTTTTGGCCACCGCGCCGCCCGTGCAGGCCACCGTCGTCGACCTCGAGGGCGATTTGCTCACCGCCGGCAACCAAAAATTGGTCTTCTTGGACCGCGGCAAAGAAGACGGCCTCAAGCCTGGCCACGGGCTGGTGGTGCGCAGCCAGGGTGACCCGCTGTGGCAGGAGGACAGCCCGCTGCCGCCGCAGGACGTGGCCTGGTTGCTGGTCGTCGAGGCGCAGCCGCACACCGCCACGTGCCTGGTCACCGCGGCCCTGCGCGAGGTGTGGGTGGGCGACACGGCGGTGGCGCGTAGCGCCTCGCCGTCGGCGCCGCTCTGAGACGGGTCGATGATCCCTAACTCTCCCGCCGCAGATGCGGCCGAGGTTCTGTGGGGCGGCCACCCGCGCGGCCTCTACGTCCTGTTCTTTACGGAAATGTGGGAGCGCTTCAGCTACTACGGCATGCGGGCGCTGCTGGTGCTTTACCTGCAGGAGGCGCTGCATTGCAGCGTCGTGCTCGCCGCTGGCATCTATGGCCTCTATCAGGCGATGGCCTACCTCACGCCGCTGTTCGGCGGCCTGCTGGCCGACCGCTGGCTCGGCCAGCGCCGGGCGGTGGTGCTGGGGGGCTGGCTGATGGCGGCGGGCCACTTCGCCATGTGCTGGCCACAGCGGGAGGTGTTTTTCGCCGCGTTGGCGCTGCTGGTGGTGGGCAACGGCTTCTTCAAGCCCAACATCGCGGTCATCCTCGGGCGCCTCTACCGCGAGGACGATCCGCGGCGCGACGGCGCCTTCAACATCTTCTACATGGGGATCAACCTGGGGGCGTTTTTGGCGCCCTTGATCTGCGGCACCTTGGGGCAGCGGGTGGGCTGGCACTGGGGCTTCGGCGCCGCCGGCGTGGGCATGGTCTTGGGGATGCTTATCTACGCCCTGGGGCAAAACACCTTAGGATCCCACGGCCTGCTGCCGCCGACAGCCAGCGCCGGTGGGCCGGCGGCGGCGGCGCCTGCCCGCCTCAGCAGCGTTCAGATCCGGCGCCTGGCGGCGCTGCTGGTGTTGGCGGTTTTTGGCAACGTGCTGTTCTGGGCCGCCTTCGAGCAGGCCGGCAGCTCGATGGAACTTTTCGCGGAGCACGCCACCGACCTGCGCCTGCCGCAGCTGGGCACCCAGGTGCCCTCTTCCTGGCTGCAGTCCGCCAACCCGCTGTTCATCGGCCTCTTGGCGCCGCTTTTCTCGCTCTTGTGGCGGGCTCTGGCGCGGCGGCAGCGCGAGCCGAGCATTCCGCTGAAATTTGCCTTCGGCCTGCTGCTGTTGGCGGCCGGATTCGGCGTCA
>JBBSTS010000237.1:0-3133 GCA_038235675.1 Myxococcota bacterium
AGGCCGGCGAATTGCTTGGCCAGGCGCCCGACGTGCGCCTGCTCGGCGGCCACCTGCGCGGCGCTGCCCTCATAAACCAACGTCAGCGCCACCATCTGCTCGGGGTCGAACTTCTTGATCCGCGTGACGTAAAATTTCTGCGCCGCGCTCAAGATCTTTTTGAATCCAACGCTGGCAGGATTGAGGGCGATGCCGAACTGAAACTGCAGGTTGTCGACCAAACGGACGCTGGCAGGTTTGAGGCCCGACTGCTGCAGGGCATACAAGAAGGCCACGCCGCGCTCGAAGTTGGGGAAGAGCACCGAGCCGTAGCGCTGCGCCTGCGGCAGCGCAAACAGCTTGATCACCGCCGAGCTGACGATCCCCAGGCTGCCCTCGGAGCCGAAGAGCGCCAGGCGCGGATCGAAGCCGACCGCCTCGCGCGGCGCCAGGCCGCCTTTGCCGCGACTCAGCAAGCCGTCGGCGGTGACCACGCGCATGTCGAGCACGAGGTCCTCGATGTTGCCGTAGCGGTTTTTCTTCATGCCGCTGGCGTGGGTGGCAATCCAGCCGCCCAGGGTGGAAAACTCCAGGCTGTCCGGCTCGTGCCCGAGCATGAAACCGTGCCGGCGCAGGGCCGCCTGCAGGTGGCGGCCCACGGCGCCGGCCTCGACGCAGGCGAGGCGGTTAACCGGGTCGATCCATTTGAGCCGGCACATGCGCTGCATGTCGACCGAGACGATGCTGCGCGGCTCGTCCTCGCGGCAGCGCAGCGCCTCGCTGACGTTGGTGCCGCCGCCGTAAGGGATCAGGCAGACGTTGTGGTCCTTGGCTGCCTGCACCAGGCGCAAGAGGTCGCCCTCGCTGTCGGGATAGACCACCAGGTCGGGAACGCGGCCGGGCTTGCCGTACTTAATCGCGTACATTTCGCTCTGGGTGTGGCCATGGCCGTGGCGTAGGCGCAGGCGCGCCTCGTGGCTGCGCTGCGCCGGCGGCAGAAACTCAGCCAGGGCCGCGACGAAAGCCGCTGGCAGCACCGGCGCCGGCAGCGCCGGCGGATAGTGCGGCTCGACAACGTCTTCGGGCCCCAACGCAATCTGCATCGTCCGCGCCACCCAGGGGGCGAGGGCCGGCAGGGGCTGGCCGCAGTGGGCGTAGCGGTTGCCGCCCATGCGCACGACGCCCTGCGCATCCCAATAAAAGGCGGAGTCGGCGAAGCCCCAGACGTCGAGGCGCTCTGGCTCGTCGACGCCGGCGCCCAGACGCTCGCCGAGCAGGATGGCCGTGGGCGGAAGCTCACCTTCGGCCTCATTGGCAGAGGCGGTCGGCGCCGGCGGCACGGGGGGCGGCGCGTTCGGGAGATCGTCTTGGCACGCTGCTCCACCTTGCATGGCTTCACCTCACCTCGCTTAAGGACCCACCTCATCACCCAAGGCGCCGGCGCTGTCTACCAGCGCATGGGCCGTTGCACCAGTCCCTCCTGCGCCGAGGAGGCGTGCAGGCAGGCGCCGAAGGTGGGGCGATCTTGGGGGAAAAAAGCGCGCCTGTCAAACCTTCTGGCCCGCGGCCAGCTGGTGCGAGCAGTCCATTTCTGCGCTATACAGAGCGGCATGCACGATTGCACCAAGGCACCGCCGCGGCTGGTCGCGGGCGCCACCGGGGGCCGCAAAGCGCGGCGCCGCGCGGCCCTGTGGCTTCTCGCCGCGGGATTGCCGGCCGCTGGCCTGGCCAGCGCTGCTTGGGCCGCCGCGCCGGCCGGCCAGTCGATGGCGCCCGCTGCAGGGATAAGGCAATGCCCCACTCGACCCCCCTTCGCGGCGTCGCAGAGCCGCTTGGTTGCCCGTGATGCCCATGCCCGCGCGCCCCGCCTGCCGGTGGCCCCCGCCCTGTTGCCGCCGGCTGCGCCGCGGGCCGCCGCAAATGCCCACCGCCGGACGCTTGCGGCTGTCGGCGGCGGCCGCGGCCTTGCCGCGGCCCCCCTGCTTCGCTGCGCCGGCGGCGCCGACGTCAGTTGCCTGGGCCCTTACCCCCTGCCACGCCCTGCTGGCCGCCAGCTGCGCGCCCGCGACGGCGTCGCCCCTTTGCAGCCACGCCTGTTGGCGCTGCTGGCGCAGCAGACTGGCCGCGACGAGTTGCGGCTGCGCGCCGCCGCGGCGCCCACCCCCGACGGCCACGGGCACCTGCTCAGCTATTTTCGTCAAGAATATGCCGGGATCCCCATTGAAGGGGCATACGCCGTCGTCCTAAGCAGCCCGACCCAACTGCGCTACCTGCGCCACCACCTGGTGGCCCCTCCCTGCCGGCTCGGCACCACCCCCGTTTATGACGCCGCCGCCGCCACCGCCGCAGCGGTTCAGCAGGGCCGCCTGTTGGCGCCGGGAGTGGCGATCGCCGCGACGGCGCCGCCAGCGCTGCGGATCTTGTACGTCGACGGCGCCTATCACCTGGCATGGCGGGTAGAGGTCCAGGGGCTGGTGCCGCGCCAGCGCTGGGCCCTCTTCGTCGACGGCCTGCGTGGCACCACCTTGGCCCACGTCCGCCTGAGCGCCGATCAGGCAGCGAGCCTGATTGCCGGGCAGGTGCAGGTGCAGATGGAGCCCTTGTGCCAGGGGGACCGGCCACAGGCGCGGCCACTGGCGCACACCCAATGGAGCATCGCTGGCGGTCGTCGCCTCTACACCGACAGCCAGGGCCACTTCGCCACCCCGGCGCGCCTGCCATTCTCACGCATCGAGCTGCGCAGCCCCTACGTCCGCATGACCAACATGTCCGGCGAGCTCGCCGGCCCTTGGCGCCTGCCGCTGCGCGGCGTCGCCGCAGTCGGCGTCGGCGTCGATGGCGCCGAGACGGCCGAGGCAGGCATGCACATCGAGCTGGGCGACGTGCCGCTGGACCAGGCGACCCCCTACGTCCACGTGCTGACCGTGCGGCAATGGTTGATGGACACCCTCGACTACGTCAACTACCAGCTGCTGTGGGCGATGCGACCGCTGGAGCTCAACATCAACACCTTAGAGGCCTGCAACGCCACCTACGATGGCTCGCTCAACTTCGCCGCCGACGGCGAGGGCTGCTTGAACACCGGACGCACCGCCGGCATCGTCTTCCACGAGTACGCCCATGGCATCCACGACCACTCGCCGCCGCCCGGGGC
>JBBSTS010000238.1:0-3126 GCA_038235675.1 Myxococcota bacterium
CCCATGCCACAGCCGTCGTCGGCGACGACGATCCGCGTTAGGCCACCGTCGCACAGCTCCACCTGCACCTGCTCGGCACCGGCGTCCAGAGCGTTCTCTACCAGCTCTTTGACCACCGAGGCGGGCCGCTCGACGACCTCGCCGGCGGCGATCTGGTCGATGACCAAGTCCGGCAGGCGGGCGATGGCGCGACCGGGGGGATCGCCGCAGAGATCGGCAGAGGACAGAGGGGCGCAGGCTTTGGACATGCACGGCATCTAGCATGCCGGTGCCGCGGCGGCGACGATGCGCGCAGTCATGGCAGCGAGCCGCCGTGCGGGCTACAGCTCGGTGCAGACGCGGTTGCGGCCGCCCTCTTTGGCGGCGTAAAGGCGCGCGTCGGCCTCTTTGATGAAGGCCTCGTGGCCTATCGCTCCAAGCTCCGGCAGGTAGCCAAAGATGCCGGTGCTGATGGTGACGTGGATGAGGTCGTCGCCGAATTTAAAGACGTGCTGGTCGGTCAGCGCCCGCAGCTTCTCGCAGACCTGCTGCGAGCCGGGGAGGTCGATTTCCGGCAGGATGATGGCAAATTCCTCGCCGCCGTAGCGCGCCAGGATATCCTGCCGCCGCAGGTTCTGCCCCACCAGCGCGGCCAGCTCGCGCAGCACGTGGTCGCCGGCGAGGTGGCCGAAGCGATCGTTGATTTTTTTGAAGAAGTCGATGTCGAACATCGCCAGGCTCAGGCCGCGGCCATAACGGTGGGCGCGGTTGAGCTCGCGCTCGAGCGTATCGACGAAGTAGCGCTTGTTGTAGGTCTCGGTCAGGCCGTCGATGGTCGACAGCTTGTAGATCTCTTCGTGGTACTTGGTCTCGATGTTCGAGCCGGACAGGTACTTGAAGATGGTCTGGCCGACGCGCAGCAGGTCGCCGTCGCGCAGCTCGGTGCGATCGGTGCGCAGATTGTTGACGAAGGTGCCGTTGGTCGAGCCGCGGTCCTCCACCCAGGTTTTGTAGTCCGCCGTCGTCAGCTGCGCGTGCTGGCGCGAGACGCTGTCCTGGTCGACCAGGATGGCGGCCGAATCGGAGCGTCCGATGATCATTTCTGCGGTGTTGAGGAAATAGCGACGGCCGATGTTCTGACCATAGAACACCACCAAACAGCCGTCGGACTGGGGGGTGCCATCGGCGCCCTCCTGCCCCTCGGAGATTTTGGTTACGACCGTTTCAGTGCTGCGCGCCATTGCGATGATGGTGGCACAGGCTGGCGATTGGACGCCAGGACCTGGCGATCAGTCCTCGACCGGCAGGCTGCGCACCCGCAGGCCCACCCCCCGCAGGGCCGGACCCAGATGGCTCAGCCCGCCGGATCGCCCGGCCAGGGTGGCCAAGTTTTGCGGCCCGTCACCGGCCTCCAGCTGCAGCTGGGCACGGATCACCTCGACCTCATCCTCCAGGTCGTCGAAGCCTGCAGGCACCTGCGGCAGGCGGATGGCGGCGGCCTCGGCGGTCGCGTAGATGTGCCACTGGGCCTGCTGCGCCAAATTCCCCAGGCGCAGCATCTGCAGGCCATCGCGGCCGGCCGGCAAGCTGGCGCGGCCGGGCAGCGTCAGGGTGCGCCCCTGCAGGCTCGGCGGCAGCGGCGGCGGCAGCGGCGCCGCGGCAGCGTCCAGCAACAGGCTGCTCTGCGGCGGTGCCGGCACCTGCGGCAGCAAGGTCGCGCTGAGCTGCACCTCACCGCGCAGCAGCGCCCGGGTGCTCAGGGAGACGGCAGCCAGCAGCGCCGGCTGGCGCTCGAGGCCGTTGTAGGGGGCGGCATGGAAGAGCGCCACGTGGCCGTCTTCGGTGCGCTCGGGGGCACCATAGGGGCACTGCCCCGGCGCGCAGAGGACGATCCCTTTGACCACCCCGGTGTAGCCGCTGCGCTCGCCGAGACATGCGCCGTCGAGGCAGTCGGCGCCGAGGCCGAAGCCGGTGGGCAAAAACCCAAAGCCAGGCGCGTCGACGCCCGGCAGCAGCAGCAGGGTGTCCAGCTCGCTGCGCGTCGCAAAGGCCGGGACCTGCATGTCGACCACCCGCCGCGCCGGGCTACGCAGCGCCAGCGAGGTGGCGCCGTCGAAGCTGGCCTCGCCCAGGCCCAGCGACAATTTCGGCATCAGTCCCACCAAGGCCTCGAGGGCCTGGCGGGGAGAGGCCGGCAGGCCGCCTTCCTCCTGGCCCAACGAGGCGGTGATCAGCGGCACCAAGCTCTGCCCCAGGCGCAGCAGGTCGGTGATGCCGAACTCGCCGCCGAGGGCCCAAAATAGCCGCTGGCTGGCAGAGGGCAGTGCCTCCAACGTGGGTTTGTGTGGCAGCTGCTGGCCGAGTTGCGGATCGTCGGTGGCCAGCGACAGGGCGGGTGGCAGCGCCAGCGAAATGGCCTCGTCGCTGCCTGGCAGGTGCAAGGACAGGCAGGCGTCGGAGCCGGGCTCGCAGGCCAAAGAAGCGGCGACGTCACCGGGTGCCAGGCTCATCGGCTGTGCCAGCAGCTGCGCCAGCGGCAGGCTGCTGCCGCCGACTGCGGCATGCAGGCCGGTCTGGGCGCCATCGCGCTCTGCCTGCTCGTAGGGAGCGAAGTCGACCATGCGTCGCACCCAGGCGATGGTAGAGCCCTCCTTTTCGTCAGCCTCGGCAGGCCGCGCCACCAGCGGCAGGCGCAGGTCGTGGCCAGCCTGCGGGTCGAAGGGCCCGACGGTAAGGTAGTGGTAGCCAGGGGCGAAGACGGTGAGGGTGTAGGGCTGACTCAGCGCCTGCGTCGTGGCGCTGAGGCCCGCGGCGTCGGTGCGCGGTGCCGCACCGACGTCAACGGCCTCCGCGTCCGTGGCAGCGGCGACGATCAGCTGCGCCCCGGCCACCGGGGTCCCCGCCTGGCCGTCGAAAACCAGGGCGCGCGCAAAGCCGGCGCCGGGACCGCTCCCCAGGTTCTGCAGCACGGCGCTGCCACTGGCCTGCGGCGTGGTGAACCGCAGCAGCGCGCGGCCCGCCTGCGGCCCGGCAACCACCGCGTTGCCGTCGACGGTGAAGATCTGCGCGACGTCGTCGCCGCCGACGATGGCTTCGAGGCGCAGGTCCACCGACGGCGTGGGCAGAACCTGGCCGGCGGCGCTCTGC
>JBBSTS010000239.1:0-3113 GCA_038235675.1 Myxococcota bacterium
AGCGTCGCTGTCGCGACTCAGATCGGTCAGGCATAGGCGTGGACGCATCCTGCCCAATACCCGGCGAAAAACCACCGCCCGCGCGGCGGCCAAAAGCGCCGAGCCACTGCGGCTGCGAGAATTTGCTTCGCCCGGCACCTCGGCGGCCTGCTGGAGCAGTGCCTGCATCAACGTGGGCAGGGTCTCCCGCTGCTGCCAGGTCGTGTACGACAGCGCATCGAGCGCGTCGACAGTGGTTGCCAAAGCAGGCGACGGTGGGGCGTCGGCCTGCTGATGAAAGCCGTGCAGTGCGGCGGCGGCGGCGACGAAGCGGTGCATGTCGGCGGCGGCGGGGAGCAGCGGCGTAAGCGCCGCGGTGGAGGTGCCGCGCGCCGCCAGCAGGGCCTGCAGCGGCCCCGGGGGGCAGAGGGCTGCGACCCGCAGCGAGCGCGCCTGCAACGCGTCCAGCAGCTTGACCATCAGGCGCTCGCCGCCGGTTTCAGGCACGATCCCAGAGGGCATGACGAGGGCAACGTCGACGCGCTCGCCCCTCGCCGCCGGTGGGGTGGGCTTCATAGCAGGCGACATTGAGTGCTCCGGGGGCAGGGGGTGCCCACGGTTTCTAAACTTTGTCGTATGACGAGGCAATGGGGTGGTCAGCCGCCCTGACCCATGTGTCGAGGACTCAATGTTTTGCAATTTGTCGGGGATCAGCGGCGCCAGTGAGGTGCCCTGACGACGCGGAGTGTTTCTGAGATGCGCTTTTAGAGTCCCATGGTGCGCAGGTAAGCGACTTTGTTGGCCTCCAAGGTGACGTAGTCGTTCTGCACCAGGCCGCCGGTGTCGCCGCTGTTGGGGCTCCAGCCCCAATAAAACCAGTTGTCGATGGCATTGTGCAGGCCGTCGTTGGCCGGCGCCTTATTGCTGAAGTAGGTGGCAATGTCGTTTAAGGCGGTGACGTCGCGCGGGTCCTTGAAGGTGGAGCCGAATTCGCCCAATGCCACCGGATAGCGGGTGCAGACGCCGGCGACACAGGCGCCTGATTTGGTGATGTGGCCGAACGATTTGGACATGCGACCAAATAGGCCGGCGCCGCTGGCGTCGACGAAGTTGGTGGTCACCAGTGGGCCGTAGACGTGCGGCGAAATCACCACCCGGCGAACGTAGGGTCGGGCCGCCAGGGCGCTGAAGAAGGGGCTCGGGTCGCTCATGCCGCCGAGCGCCAACAGCGCCGGGTCGGTGGCGAAGCCGTCGCCCCAGTTGGCGTTGATGCCGCTCTGGCCGGTCCCCTCGACCACGAACAAGCAGGGCGCGATGGCCTGCATGCCGTCGATGGCCGCCAAGTAAAGGTCGCTAAGGCCAGGCTTGCCACCCTGAGCCGCCCACGCGATGCCGTTGTTGTCCGGCTCGTTGAGGACGTCCACCAGTAAGTGAGGGGCGATGGTGGCGTCCTTGGCGGTAAGGTCGCGCAGCAGAGCTTGCCAGCCGCTGACCCAGGCATCTTTTCCGGCGGTTAGAACGGTGTCGTCCTCGCGCAGGTGGTTGTCGATCAGGACGTAAAAGCCGTTGTGGATGAAAAATTGCACCACGTAGATGAAACGCGCCCGCGTCGAGCTGCTTGGCAGGTAGTCGTTGCACATCCCGGCGGTGCGCGCTGGCGGCGCCGTCAGCGCCTTGAGGGCAGGGGCGCTGCCACCGGCGGCGACGCTTTGGGCGACGGCGGCGGTGGTGGGCAAGGTGCAGCTGTGGGCGTACGGCGTGGCGGGCAGCGCCAGGTCTTTGAAGCTGAAGGGCAGGCGGACGGCGTTGAAGCCCAGGGCCCGCAGGCGCAGCACGACGGTGGCGAAATCGCCGCCGAGCGGATCGGTGGTCTCGGCACCCTCGAGCATGGTCTTGCCGTTGTTGAAGCCGAACCAGTTGATACCGTGTAGGTGGACGACTTTGCCCTGGGCGTCGACGATGGCGTCGTCCACCGTGTGCGGGGCGCTGCCGGTGGGGTCCGCCGGGGCGGCGGCAGTGGGCACCGTCGCGGGGTCGGTGCCTGCGGCGCCGGGCGCCGGGCTGGAGCCCTGCTCGCCGGCAGGGGCTGAGGCGCCGAGGGCACCTACCACCTGACCGGGGGCGCAGCTGGCGACGGATACAAGCAGGCTCAGCCACAGGCCAAGCCGCTGGGGACGAAGAAAGGGATCAACCATGGCGCGCCTCACAGGTGCACGCGGATCGGTGCACGTCGAGGACAACCACCGGGGTGGCCGCGGTATTTCGCGGCTTTTAGTCGACGGCGGGGGCGCTCGAGCCCGCTGGCACCCAATTGCCGTGAAAGTCGAGCAGGTTCTGCGGCAGCGCCAGGCGGCACTGCAGGGCGTCGGCGTCAGCCAGGCGAGCGCCGTCGTAAACCCGCAGCTCGGTGCGCAGCTGCGGGCCGTGGTCGAGGGTGACCCAGCTGAGCAGCCAGACGTGGGCGGCCGCGTCGACGCCGGCGGGAAGCGGCGAGGTTTTGGCCACCGGTACGCACTCGTGGGCGCACTCACCAGGTGCCAGCGGCGCCACCCAGATGCGCGGCGGCGCGTCGCCGGCGGTGGGCCAGTCGATGCGGATGGGCAAGGTTTCGCGCGGCGCTCCGCGGCGCGGCGTCAGGCCAAAAAAGGTTTGGCTGGGCCTGCCGCGCAGGTGGGGCAAGATGCGGGGAAACTCCATCACCGTGTTGGGCATGCGCGCCAGGCTCAATTTTCCGCACGCGGCCAGGCGCAGGCGGGTGGGAACGGCGTGGATCCCTAGGTCGTCGGCGCCCTCGTTGACCAGGTTCATCACCGCGGGGTTGGGATGGGCGCAGGTGTCCAGCACCAGGCCGCCATCCTCCTCGTCCCAGGCATTGATGTGGTGCAGCGAGAAAAGCGCCGGCAGCGGCACCCGGCGGACGTGCTCGGTAGCGAGGTCGACGACGATCAGCCAGGCGGGACGCTCGCCGTGCCAGAGGAGGGCGTCTTTGGCGGCGCATTGGCCGGTTAAAAAGGGCAGGGAGGTCAGGTCGATGCAGTAGGGCGGGACCAAAAACACGGCCTTGGTGGCCGTGAGACAAAAGTCGTGCAGGATGGCGTTGTAAGGCAGGGCCACGCGCATCTCGCGCGCTGCGG
>JBBSTS010000240.1:0-3109 GCA_038235675.1 Myxococcota bacterium
CGCCATGCGCTCGCTGGCGCGCATTGCCACCTTCGTCATCTCTGCGGACGGCGAATTGGTGACCACCACCCGCGGCGACGGGGTGATCTTCAGCACCCCCACCGGCTCCACCGCCTACGCGCTGGCTGCCGGCGGGCCGATCATCGCGCCGCAGATCGAGGCGGTCCTCATCACCCCCATCGCCCCCCACCAGCTCACGCAGCGCCCCCTGCTGCTGCCACCCGACCTCACCATCGAGGTGGCGCTGGGCTCGGACAGCACGGTGTTCGTCAGCCTCGACGGCCACACCGGCGTCGAAATGCGGCGCGGCGACACCCTCAAATTACAGCGCGCGCCGGTCCCCACCCGCCTGTTGCAGGTGCCGGGGCGCAACTACTATCAAACCTTGCGCACCAAGCTGAACTGGGGCTCTTAAAAGCGCCTTAGGTCGACAGGTCGAGGCCCTGGCTCAGCAGGGCGTCGAGCTCGGCCTGCTGCGGGGGCGCCAGGCTGCCGGCGAGAATTTGCGCGCGCAGCTTCGTCAGCGCCGCGTGGGCCGCGGCCCTGTCGGCACGCAGCAGACAGAGCATCGCCGCCTCCAGCAGGTCCGCACGGATCTGCACCGCGCTCCCCAGGGCCGCACACCAGCGCAGCAGCTCGGCGACGGTGCGGGCGCCATCGGCGGTCTCCATGCCCAGCAGAGCCTCTTTGCGCTGGTCGATGTCGCGCCCATCGTCGGACCAGATCGCCGCCAGAAGTGGATAGGCGGCGGCGCCGTGCTGCGCCACCCAGACCTTGACCGCCTGTGCCAGGGCCAGCTCGTCCTCGGGCTGACGCAGCTGCGCAGCGAAGAAATCCAGCGCCTCGACTTGGCCGCGCGCCAGCCGCATCTCGGCGGCGGCGGCACGCATGCAGGGATCTTCGTCCTGCGCCTGCATGGCACGCAGAAAATCATCGACGTCGGGCCCCTGCAGCGGCTCGAGCAGCTGTAAAAACGCATCGCGCTCGCCGGGCTCCTCGAGGGTAAAATAAAGGTCGGTGAGCTCGGCGATGCTCAACGACGACTGCTTCGGCGCCGCCATTACTGGGTTTCGCCGACGGCCCAGCGCAGCTCACTGGCAGCCAGGTGGAAGCTGCGCAGGGTCTCGAGGTGCGCCTTTTTGGCCTGCACGTAGGCCGCCAGGCCCTCGAGCAGGTCGCGCGCCTCGCCACTGCCGCTATGATAGGCGGAGGCGGCCGAGCTCATCCATTGGCGGGTGGCCTGCAGGCCCTCGGCCGCCAGCACCGCGCCCTGCTCGGCGCGCAGCAGATCGGCGTGCGCCTTGCGCACCTGCAGGGCGATGCCAGTCTGCGCCTTGCGCGCCAAAGCGGCGAGGCGCTCGCCGGTGGCGGCGGCACTGGCCTCTTTGGCGTGCGCCAGTGCCGGATCGAGGTCGAACTTGAGGCCCAGGGCCACGCCGCCGACGGCGGTGTTGTAGTTGTCGACGTGCCAGGGGTTGCGGTCGATGCTGCGCGTCGGGGCGTAGCCGTAACGCAGCTGGCCGGCCAAAAACAGCACCGGCCGGGTGGCGCGGTGCTCGGCCTGCTCCCAGGCACGGGCGGCGCGGCGGCCCTCGCGCAGCTGCTGCCATTCTGGGCGCCGCAGCTCGGCGGTACGCTGCAACATGATGAGGCTGAGCTGCTGCGGCGGCCGGGCGGCGCCGGCAAAGGGGCTCAGAGGGGCCACAGCTGTCACCTGCGGCATGCTTTCTTCCTGCAGCTGCAGCAGCGGCTCGGCCGCGCGCCCCATCAGGTGGGCGAGGGCCTGCAGCGCCAGCGTCGCGCCGTCTTCGGCGCTGCGCAGCTGGCGCAAGGCCTCGCTGTTGCCGTAGGCGAGCTTGGCCAAATCCACCTGGGTCACCTCGCCGCTGCCTTTGGCGAAAAGGGCGCTGGCCTGCGTGCGCGCCTGCCCCAGGGTGGCGATGGCCCGGCGCAGCGTGGGCTGCATGCTGCGGGCGAAGAGGTGGGCGTAATACAGCTTGCGCACCTCCAGCGTCAGCGCGTTGCGGGCGGTGGCGTAGGCGGCGCGCTCGGCGCCCAGCTGCGCCCGGGCTGCAGCGATGCCGGCGTGGGCGCGGCCGAAGGTCGACAGCGGCTGGATGAGCTTCATGTCCAGGCTGGCGTAGGGGCCCCAGTCGTGCAGGGACTTGAAGCGCACGGTGTACTGCTTGGAGTAGCCGTCGCCGCGGACGGTGTACATCGGCGCCAGCAGCGCCAGGCCTTCGAGCTTGGGCCAGAAGGTGGAGCGCACCGCCGCCAGGCGCGCCTCCATGTCGTGCACGTTGGCGCGGCTGCCGCCAAGCTCGGCGTTGTCGTGCAGGGCGGCATCGATGCACGCCTGCAGGCTCACCGCTGGCTCGGCGCTGGCCGCCAAAGCGGCCCACACAAGGCCCAGGGCCCACCCCACCATCACGGCGTGCCGGGCGCCTGGGCGAGGCGCGCCGCCAACTTTTTGAGCAGGCCCTCGGGCCCATCCTTTTTCAGCAGGCGGCCAAACTGGTTCTGGTAATCGGTCAAGAAAGAAGCGCCGTCGAACTCGACGTCGACGATGCGTGCGGGGCCCGCGGCCGCAGGGCCCCATACGAAGGCGAGCTCGCTCTGCAGGTCGTCGGCGGACACTTCGATGTGTAAGACCACCCGCTGGCGTGCATCGACGGCGACCGGCACCGCGACCGCGACCTTGGCCCGCTTGATCAGGCCGGCGGCACGGCCGTAGGCCACGGCCCGAACCAGGGCGCGAAAGTCACGCAAAAAGCGCTTCATCTGCGCGCCGCTGAGGGCCTGGCGGTGCGGCGCGATGGCCCGGGCACAGAGGCTGTCGAGGTCGAAGAAGCCGTCGAGCTCGGCGTCGGAGGTCCGCTGGGCGTGCGGCGCGGCGTCGGGCGGCGGCACCCGGCCGAAAGCGGCCAGCAGCGACTGGGTGCGCGCGGCGGCCTCGGGGGCCAAGACCTTTGCCGGCGGCGCCGTCGCCAGCAGGGTGGCGCCAAGCAGCAGGGCGGCCAAGGCGGGGAAGAGTTTAGTGCGCATGCTGCAGCCCTTTACGGGTTTCCGGCATGCAACGCCAGAACAACAGCGCGGCGCATACCGCGAC
>JBBSTS010000241.1:0-3106 GCA_038235675.1 Myxococcota bacterium
CCAGCGGCGCGACGCCGACGTGCGGCCGCTGTGGGGCTGCCGCCTGCTGGCGCTGGACAGCGGCGCGCTGATCGCCGGCACCAGCCTGCGCGGCGCCCTCTCCGAGCGCCTCGCAGCGATCAAGCAGGAGGTGGCCGCCGCGCGCCGCAACATCGTCGTCTTCGTCGACGAGATCCACGTGCTGCTGGGGGGCCAGGGAGGCAACGAAGCGGCCCAGGACGCCGCCGAAGAGCTCAAGGTGGCGCTGGCGCGCGGCGAATTCCCCTGCATCGGCGCCACCACCGAGGCCGAGTTTCGCCGCAGCATCGGCCGCGACGCCGCGCTGGAGCGGCGCTTCTGCCGCATCGAGGTGGCGGAGCCGGACGTCGCCACCGCCCGCGCCATCGTCAGCGGCGCGATCCTGCCCTACGCCCACCACCACCGCCTGCACTTTTGCCCCCAGGCGATCGACGCGGCGGTGACGCTGACGCAGCAGTTCATCGACGGGCAGCAGCTGCCGGACAAGGCTTTTGCCGCCCTCGATCTGGCCGGCTCGCGCTGCCACCGCCGCGGCGCCGCCGAGGTGACCCGCGGCGACGTCGCGGAGGTGGTGAGCCTGTGGTCGGGGGTGCCGCAGGCGCGCCTGCTGGAGGCCGACGCCGCCCGCCTGCTGGCGCTCGAGGCGACCCTACAGCGCGAGCTCATTGGCCACCCGACGGTGGTCCAACAGGCGGCCCAGGCGGTGCGCCGGGGCCTGGCCGGCTTCGACGGCCGGCGGCCACTGTGCAGCATGCTGCTCTTGGGGCCCACCGGCGTCGGCAAGACGGAGCTGTGCCGCGCCCTGGCCCATTTTATGTTTGGGCGCCGCGACGCCATGCTGCGCCTGGACATGAGCGAGATGTCCGAGCGCCACAGCGTCGCCCGTTTGGTCGGCGCCCAGCCTGGCTACGTCGGCTTCGAGGAGGGCGGCCAGCTGACCGAGGCCCTGCGCCGGCGACCCTTCCAGCTGGTGCTCTTCGACGAGATCGACAAGGCCCACCCCGACGTCCTCAACCTGCTGCTGCAGATCCTCGACGAGGGCACCCTCACCGACAGCCATGGCGAAACGGTCAGCTTTCGCCACACCCTGGTGCTGCTCACCTGCAACCTGGGCGCCGACGGCCTGAGGCCGGCGCGCCTGGGCTTCGCCCACGCCGGCGCCCTGACGGCCGACCCGAGCGCCCAGGAGGGCGCCCGCCGCAGCCTGTTGGCAGCGGCGCAGGCCAAGCTGACGCCGGAGCTGTGGGGAAGGATGGACGAGCACCTGGCTTTCTTGCCCTTGGCGCCCGCCGACCTGGCCGCCATCGCCGCCCTGCAGTTGCAGGGCTGCGCCGCCACCTTGCAAGAGCGCCGCGGTGTGCGCCTGCGCTGGGACCCGAGCGTGCCGCAATTTTTGATGCAGGCCCAACGCCTGGCGCCGGCCAGTGGCGCCCGCGGCCTGCGCCAGCTGCTTGCCCGCCTGGTCGAGGCCCCCTTGGCCGACCTGCTGCTGCAGGGCGAGCTGCAGCCCGAAGACGAGCTGTGGCTGGAGGTCGCCGCCGCGGCGCCGGAGTCGGCGGCCGACCCCTCCCACGCCCAACCCGCGCCGCTGCGCCTGGCGCGCCGCAGCGCCTAGCGGCCACCCGGAAACGTCTCCCTAAAGAGGACTAATTCTCATTGATTTGTCCTTATTTAAAGGACACAATCGGACCATGGCCCCCTCTTCACCCCCCTATGAGCAGCTCGTCGAGGAGGCTCTTTTGCGCCCCGTGCCAGCGCACCTGTCCCGCCGACCCGATGTGCGGCTGCGGCCTGGCCGCGCCGACGTGTTCGTGGGCATGCGGCGCGCCGGCAAAACCTACGGCATGTGGGAGGTCCTCGCGGCGCGCCTGCAGGCAGGCATTCCGCGCGCGCATCTGCTCTTCGTCAACCTTGAGGACGACCGCCTGGGAGAGCCCAACGCCGCCACCCTCGACGCATTGCTGGAGACTTTTTACCGCCAGCAGCCCGCGGCCCGCACTGGCCCATGCTTGCTGTGCTTCGACGAGATCCAAGCGGCCACCGGCTGGCAGCGCTTTATCCGCCGCGTACTCGACACTGAAAGTGCCCAGATGTTGCTCTCGGGCTCCTCCGCCAAGCTCCTGAGCAGCGAAATTGCCACCTCGCTGCGTGGACGCGCCTGGACGGTTGAGGTCTTCCCCTACAGCTTTGCCGAGTCTCTGCGCCATCATGGCCAAAAAACTCTGCTGGAGCAGCAGATAGGCCCGCCGCAGCGCTCGCTTCTTGCCCACCACGCGCGTCGCTACCTGCAGGTGGGCGGCTTTGCGGAGATCCAAGACGACGATCCGGCGACGCGGCGACGGATCTTGCGTGAATACGTCGACGTCGTGCTCCTGCGCGATATCATCGAGCGGCACGGCGCATCGAACGTGGTTGCTCTGCGCCACCTTACTCGCCGACTGCTTGCGGATCCGGGCGGTCTTTTCTCCATCCATCGCCTCGCCAACGATTTAAAATCTCTGGGGATCAAAGGCTCGAAGGATACGCTGCACGCCTACCTCACCCACCTCCAGGATGCCTACCTCATCCACGTGGTCCACCTCGACAGCCGCTCCGAGCGCGCCCGGCAGATCTATCCGCGCAAGGTCTACGCCAACGACACGGGCATGGCCCTCAACTACCTCCAGCGGCCCCAAATCGCCTGGGGTGCACTGCTGGAAAACTGGGTTTTTCTTCACCTCCGGCGCCACTTCGCGTACATCGCCTACGTACGCACGCCGGCGGGCTACGAGGTCGATTTCGTCGTGCGCGACGACGCGGGCGCAGAGCTGCTCGTGCAGGTCTGCACCTCGTTGGAGGAGCCGGCCACGCGGGCCCGTGAGCTGCGCGCCTTGGCCGACGCCCACCTCGCCTACCCCAACGCCACCATGGCATTGGTTACCCTCGACGGCGACGAGGTCGTCGAGGTGGCCGGACGGCGGCTGCGGACGGTGCCCATCTGGCGCTGGGCCTTGACGGTGCCAACGGTGGGCTGAAGGCGGCCGGACCTACTTTAGCCTGGCGCGGCAATCCAGCGCTGCAGCGGCCGTGCCAACAGGAGCAGCAGCAG
>JBBSTS010000242.1:0-3092 GCA_038235675.1 Myxococcota bacterium
CTCGGGCATGGACCGTCCACAGACGCCCGACACAGCAGCTGGCGCGCTGCGGCCGCCCGCGCCGGGGGCGTGCGTGGTCGTCGTCGACGCCGCCAATGGTGGCCGCCGCCTGGACAAGACCCTGCGGCAGCTCTGTTCCCAGGTGCCTCTGGGGGCGCTGATGCGGCTGCTGCGGCGTGGCGCCGTCCGCCTCAACGGCCAGCGGGTCGCCGGCGACGCGCGCCTGCGCCCCGGCGACCGCATCGAGCTGCCGGCGCGCCTGCAAGAAGGCGCGCCGTCGGCGCCTGCGCATGGTCCTCGCCTGCCGCGCCTGCGCCTGCCCTGCCTCTACCAGGACGACGATCTGCTGGTGCTCGACAAGCCCGCGGGCCTGGCCTGCCACCCTGGCACGGCGCAGCGGCAGCCGTCGCTCATCGAGCAGGTGCAAGCAAGCCTCGGACCGGCGACGGTGGGGCACCGCGCGGGCCTGGCGCAGCGGTTGGATGCGGCAGTCTCCGGCGTCCTGGTGGTGGGCAAGCACGCCGCAGCCCTGCGGGCGCTGAGCGCCGCGGTCGAAAACGGCAGCTGCCGCAAGGTTTATTGGGCCCTGGTCAGAGGGATCGTGCGGCCGCTGTGCGGCACCATCGACGTGCCGCTGCGGGTGGACGACCAGCCCAACGGCGGCCTGCCGCGGACGCTGCCCGATCCACAGCATGGCAAGCCGGCGCGTACCGACTACCGCGTCCTGTCGCATCAGGGCGACCACAGCCTCTGCGAGGTGCGTTTGCACACCGGCCGCACGCATCAGATCCGCGCCCACATGCGCCATCTGGGCCATGCCCTCTTAGGCGACCCGCGCTACGGCGACGCCGGACTCAACCGTTACTTGCAAGAAACCTACGGGCTTGCACAGGTCGCCCTGCACGCCGCCAGCGTCTGGCTGCCGCACCCCGCCGACGGCCGCATGCGGCTCTTCTGTGCCCCGCTGCCGCCGGCTATGCGACGCCTTCTGTCGCCGGCGCCGGCTGCTGCGCAGGGCTAGACGCCGCCGCTGGCAGCGACGGCTCCGGCACGGCCACAGCCTGTGCCAGCAGGCGGGCGCCGCGGCGCTTGGTCAGGTAGGCCCAGAACCAGTTGAACATCACCAGGGTGCGGTTGCGGAAGCCGATGATGTAGTAGACGTGGACGAAGATCCATGCCAACCACGCCAGCAGGCCAGACATGCGGAATTTGCCGTACTGCAGCACCGCCCGCGAGGTGCCGATGGTGGCCATGCTGCCCTTGTCGAAGTAAGCGAAGGGCTTGCGCTTTTTCTGCTTCAAGTCGCGCTTGATGTTGGCGGCCACCGAGCCGGCCTGCTGCATGGCCACGGGGGCCTGTCCCGGCAGGGGGAGGCTCTGCCCGGCGGGAATGAAGCTGGCGATGTCGCCGACGGCGAAGGCCTCTGGATGGCCCTCGATGCTGCAGTCGGAGGTGACCGGGATGTTGCCCCTGCGCGTCACAGCGATCCCCATGTTTTTGGCCAGGCTCTGCGGCTTGACCCCGGCGGCCCAGCAGACCACCGAGCAGGGGATGTAGGTATCCCCCAACTGGACGCCGTCGGCGGAGATTTTGGTGACCGCGCCCTTTGTGTGCACCTCGACCCCGAGCTGCGCCAGGTCCTTCTGCGCCTGGGCAGAGAGGCGTGGGTCGAAGGCGGCCAGCACCCGCGGCCCCATCTCCACCAAAACGACGCGCAGCATGTCGCCCGAGATGGCGCGAAAGTCGCGCTGCAGGATGGAGCGGGAGAGCTCGCTGATGGCGCCGGCCATTTCGACGCCGGTGGGCCCGCCGCCGATAACGCAAAAAGTCAGCAGTCGCCGGCGCTCCTCGGGATTGTTGCAGCGCTCTGCGGCCTCGAAGGTGAGCAAGATCCGCCGGCGCAGCTCGAAGGCATCTTCGAGATCTTTGAGCCCCACCATGTACGGTTGCCAGTCGTTGTGGCCGTAGATGTTGGTTTCGGTGCCGGCGGCGACGATGAGGTAGTCGTAGCCGATGACCTGGCCGCCCGCGAGGTGGGCGACGCGCGCCTCGAGGTCCACTTGGGTGACCTCCCCGAGCAGGACGCGGACGTTGCGTTGTTTGCGCAGCACCGAGCGGATGGGCGAGGCGATCTCTTCGGCGGTGAGGCCGGCGGTGGCCACCTGATAGAGCAGGGGCTGGAAAAGGTGGTGGTTGCAGCGGTCCAGCAGGGTGATGCGCACCGGCGCCCCCGCCAGATCGCGCGCCGCCCGCAGGCCGCCAAAGCCGCCGCCGACGATCAGGACGTGCTTGGGGGCCCCCAAGGGTTCACCGTTTTTTTGCTGCATCGTGTTGCTCACTCCCCAGTGTACGAGATCAGACGCCCAGCGGCCGCTGACGCGCAGTGTCGGCGCGTTGGCGGGCACCGGCATCGGCGCGGCGCTGGACACGCTTGGCCTCGAAGCCCGCGTCGGCCCAGGTGAAAAAGCGATAGCCTATGACCTCGCTCGTGTCGTTCACTGCCATAAACGCCTTCGGATCTATATGGAAAATAATTTCCTTGAGGCGCGCCAGCTCAACCATGTTAACCACGGTGAACAAAACGCGCACCGGTTTTTTCGACATGCCGCCGGAGCCATGGATGAAGGTAACGCCGCGGTTGAGGCGCCTAATGACCTGCGCGGCCACCTCGTCGGGCTCACAGGTGACCACCCAGGCCGCCTTGCGGGGCGAAAAGCCCGATTGCATGCGCTCGACCATCTGGCTGTGCACGTACATGGCCACGGCGGTGTAAAAGGCGATGTGGATGCTGTGGTTGATCAGGCCCCCGACGACGAAGCTGGCGGCGTTGACCAGGATGAAGGTGGTGCCCATGGGCATGCCGTACTTGCGACGCAAAACCGCGGCGACGATGTCGATGCCGCCGGCCGAGCCCCCTTGCTTAAGGTAGAGGCCAACACCGCATCCGGTCATGACCCCGGCGATGATCGAGGCCATCAGCGGCTCGGTGATGGGCAGGCGCACGTCGTGGGTCAGCTGCAGGGTGAAACCGGAGAGAAAGACGCCGATGAGCGCCAGAACGACGTACTTGAGCGACATCGCCCGCCAGCCAA
>JBBSTS010000243.1:0-3078 GCA_038235675.1 Myxococcota bacterium
AGCGGGACACAGCGCCGCCTCTTTTGCCGCCAGTTTAGAGCAGGCCGAGCTGACTGCTGCCGAAATGCGTCGCAACCTGCACGCCTCGCTGCGCATCGAGGCCTACCTGCGTGACCAAGTCCGCGCGCGGGTGAGCCTCAGCGAGGCGCAGCAGGCCGCGGCGCTGCGGGCCGCCGCGCCGCAGGAGGCGCCGGCGCGGACGCTGGCGCGCCTGCGTCGGCAGCACGAGGACGTCGCGGTACGCGCCGAGCTGGCGCGCCTGCTGGCTTCGGGGCACGTCCGCACCAGCCTTCCCTACCCGCAAGGAGAGATGCCATGCGCACGCAATTGATAGGCCGGTGGCCGCTGATCGCCCTGGGCCTCTGGCAGATCGCGGCGCAGCCACAGCTGCTCGACCGGGTGGCGGCGGTGATCGAGGACGACATCGTCACGGTGCGCGAGCTCGAAGGTTTGGCCGCGGCGCAGCTGGCGCAGCCGGAGCCCGCGGGCCAGGACCTGCCGACGCGGCAGCGGCGTCGCCACAAAATATTGCTCGCTGTACTCGACCAGGAGATAGGTGAGCGGATGCTCAAGCGCGAGATGGCGCTGAACAAGGATCGCCTGGCGGTCTCCGACAAGGACGTCGAGCATGCCATCGACGAGGTGGCGCGCCTCAACCACGTCGATCGGGTGCAGCTGCAGCAGGCGCTGCTCGATCAGGGGATGAGCTTGAGCGCCTACCGCGAAAAAATGCGCAGCCAGCTCGAGCGTACCCGCCTGATCCAGTTCAAGGTCCAGGGGCGAGTGCAGGTCAAAGATCTGGACGTCGTGCGTCGCTGCCGTGAACGGCAGCGCTACGAGGCGCAGGAGCCGCGGGTCTGCGCCGTCCAGGCCTTCGTTGCCCTTGCCCCCGAAGCGGGCGCGGCGGCGCTTCGAAATGCGCAGTTGCAGCTGCAGACGCAGCAACAACAGGCGGCAGAAAAAGGCGCCGGCCTGGACGACTTGGGCTGCTTTCGCCGTGGCGAGATGCTTGAGGCCATCGATGCGGTGGCCTTTGCGTTGCCAGAAGGGGCGTGGTCTGCGCCGGTGCGCTCGCCTCTCGGGCTGCACCGCGTCCGAGTCAGCTCGCGGCGGGCCAAGCCCACCGTCGACTGCGACGACCGCGCGGCGCACGAGCGCTTTCGCGGCGAGCTTTACGAAGAGGAAATGCAGCGCCAGATGCGCACGTGGACCGAGGAGCTGCGCAAAAAGGCCTTCGTCGAGGTGCGTCTGGATGGCAGCGAATAGAGCGCCGCAGAGCCTCTGCGTCACCCTCGGTGACCCGGCCGGGATAGGGCCGCAGGTCACGGAGATGGCGCTGCTGCAGCTGGCGCAAGAAACGCCGACCACGCTACAGGGCGGCGTCCACCTCTTCGGGCCGCAGAACCTCGTCGCGCCGATGGCGCGGCGCCTCGTTCAGGGCGGCCTGTCCGACCGCTTGCTGCACCTGCATGGGCAGGCGGCGTTCGACGCCGCCCGCGGCGTCGCCTCGTCGCAGAGCGGCGGCGCGGCGCTCGCGGCACTCAACGGTGCAATGGATTTCGTCGACGCTGCACCGCGGCGCGTGCTGGTCACCGCGCCGCTGAACAAGGCCGCCCTGGCGCTTGCCGGCTCGGACGCCAAGGGCCATACCGAGCTGCTTGCCGCGCGCCTCGCCGATGGACCGGTGGCGATGGCCTTCTTTTCGCCGCGCCTGCAGGTGGTGCTGGCCACCGTCCACCTGCCCCTGCGTGACGTCTGTGCGGCACTGACGCCGCAGCGACTCTTTGACGCAACCTCGTTGCTGCATGCGGCCCTTGCGCCACAGACCGCCCCGCGCCGCCCACGCCTTGGCCTCGCGGGGGTCAACCCGCATGCGGGCGAGGGAGGCCTGCTGGGCGAGGAGGAGAGGACTGTGCTAGAGCCGGCGCGGCGGCGCTGTTTGGCGGCGGGCATCGACCTGTCGCCGCCGCAGGCAGCCGACACGCTCTTTGGCCGTGCTGCCGCCGGTGCTTACGATGGGGTGGTGGCGATGTATCACGATCAGGGGCTCATCCCCGTCAAACTGCTGGCCTTCGGCCAGTCGGTAAACGTGACCTTGGGGCTGCGCGTGGTGCGTACCTCGCCGGACCACGGCACCGCCTACGACAAAGTCGCCGGCGGCGCGCTGCAGGCCGATGGCATGCTGGCGGCGCTGCGCTGGGCCCTGCGCCTGGGCGCCGAGAAAGAAGAAAAGGAAAAACGAGATGCACAAGCGGTTTAAATTTGCGCCCACCCTGGCAATTCTAGCCGCCGCTGCGGCGATGGCCTGCAACCGTGCTCCAGGGGTGGTGGCCGAAAAAGAGGCGGCGGCAGAGCGCGTCGATGCCGCCTCGCGGCGTGCGGCGGCGGCGCCACGCCCCCCGGCCGCCACGGTGGCCGCGGCGGCCGTGCCGCAGCCGACCCCGACGCCCTCCGCCGCCGAGCGCTCCGACGCCAAAGCGATGTTCGCGCAGCGCTGCACGCTCTGCCACGGCCTCGCGGGCCACGGCAACGGCCCCGCCTCCGCCTCGCTCAGTCCCCGGCCGCGAGATCTCAGCCTCCCCAGTTGGCAAGACTCGGTCTCCGACGCGCACATCCGCAAGATCTTGGTGGGCGGCGGTCCCGCGGTGGGCAAAAGCTTGATGATGCCCGCCAACGCCGATCTGGCTGACAAGCCTGCTCTTTTGCAGGCGCTCGTCGAGGTCGTGCGCAATTTAAGAAAGAAGTGACATCCTTTGAGCCACAGCAAAGACATCCAGGTGCGCGGCGCCCGGCAGCACAACCTTAAAAACATCGACGTCACCATTCCGCGCGACCAGCTCGTGGTGATCACCGGCCTTTCCGGCAGCGGCAAAAGCTCGTTGGCCTTCGACACCATCTACGCCGAGGGCCAGCGGCGCTACGTCGAGTCCCTTTCCGCCTATGCGCGCCAGTTTTTGGACCAGAACCAGAAGCCCGACGTCGACAGCATCGAGGGGCTGTCGCCGGCGATCTCGATCGAGCAGAAGTCGACCAGCAAAAACCCACGCTCGACCGTCGGCACGCTGACGGAGATCTACG